>JAIYDS010000017.1 GCA_027487385.1 Acetobacteraceae bacterium
AGGGCCGCCATGCCGCCTGTCAGAGCGGCCAATCCACCGATCAACGGCCCTGCCAGCACCAGCGCGATGGCGCCCAGGGCCGTCTCCATCGTGCCGAAATAGTCGGTCACCGGGGCCACCAGCTCGCCGATGCGGCGCAGGGCGTCCATCAGGCGCGTGATGCCGGCCGGCTCCTCATCGGTTCCCACCAGGAAGGCGCGGATCGCGTTGAAGACGACGAGGATGGAGGCCGCGATCTGCTCGGCCCAGGCGCGCAGCGTGCCGTCGGCGGCCAGTTCATCAATGCGCTTGAGCAGGTCCCGCAGCTGGCCCTTCATCCAGTCGAAGACGCCGGCGTCCATCACCGCCTTCTCAAACCGCGTCCAGGCATCCTCCAGCATGGACAGCATGCCGCGCCAGGAGCCTGCCCGGCGCTCCATCGCCCCCTGATACTGGCGGTTCCAGATGGCGCGCAGCGTGCTTCCCACCTGCACCTGGTTGTTGGCGTTGACCACCTCGGCTTCCTGCCGGCCGTTCCGCATGTAGGTCAGGCGCACCTTGTCGCCTTCGCGCTGAGCGGTGATGCCCAGTTCACGCAGCCGTTCGAACTGCCCGGTGACCGCATCCAGGTAGGCCTCGGTCACCTGCATCAGCGGCACATTGGCGCCTGATGCAGCGTCGCCCAGGCTGTCCATGGATTGCTGGGCGTTCTGCCCGGCGCCGGTCAGCCGCCGGAAGGCGGTGGCGGCCTCATTGATGGTGTAGGGTGTGCGGGCGGCCCAGCTGTCGATGTAGCGCAGGGCGTTGGCTGCGGCCTCCGTGCTCTCCATCGTGGTTTCCAGCGCGTTCTGGAGATCCTCAAAATCCGCCGCCGTCCTGACGAAGGTGCGGTTGAAGGCGATGCCCCCCGCTATCGCGGCGCCCGTCCCCAGTCCCGCAGCGGTGGCCGAGACGCGCCCAATGGCCAGCGCAGCGTTCCCCGCGCTGCTGGCCACGCGCCCCATCGCGCCCGCCAACCTGGTCGCGCCGCTCTCCTGCCCGATCCGCCGCGCCGCCGCCCCCACGGCGGCCAGGCGCGCTTCCACCGCGCGCATCGGCGCGGTGAGGCGGTCCACGGCTTGCAGCAGGATCTGGAGGCGCAGCATGGCGGGCTATCGCTCCGGGTTCAGTTTGGCTTGCCACTGAGCGGCACGAGCACCCCAAAATCGGAGTTCGGCTGGTCCCCAGTCTCGCCAGTCTGGGGGGAAGCCGAAGCTCCCCGCGACGAGGGCGAGCCACCCGTCCCAGTCCGGAGGCCAGCCGGCATGAAACCCGCGACGAGTTCCAGCAGCGCCTGGCCATCTTCCATGCCCAGCTCCTCCAGCTCGGCGGCCGGAATGCCGGAAAGCCGCGCCGCCAGCTGCAGCGTCATGCTGCCGGATGATGCCTTGGAGCCGGCCGCATCCATCGCCGCCACCAGGTCCCCCAGCTTCGGGCGGCGCAGCGTGATTTCCGTGATGCTGTCCACCACCTGGCCCGTCTGCTTCGAGACGCGCTGGATGGGCTCCATCAAGGTCAGCTTGCCGGCGCTCACAGCACTTCCTCCGCGCCCGGGCCTTCCATCTTGAGGGTGACGTTGCCGCCCTCACCATCCTTCAGCGTCGGCGTGTCGGTGGTGTAGGCATCGTTCATCACGAAGCGCTGGCCGGTGTCGCATTCGAACACCACCACGGCGCCGGTCAGCCGGCCCAGGCGGGCGACGGACATGCCCGGGCGGAGCGCCGTCTCGCACTCCAGCACGGCGGGCACCGTCTCCTCCGCGAAGCCGACGACGCGGCCGACGACGACGCTGGTGCGCTTCACGCCGCCGATATCCAGCATGGCGCCCTTCGCCGTCTCGATCACATCGCCATCCACGCGAATGGTGGCGCGCCCCAGAAATTGCGGCATGTCTCGGCCCTCCTACAGCAGGAACTGGATCTGCGCCGCGACCACGCGCAGCTGGTTGACGATGTCGGGCGGCAGCAGCGCATCCACCCGGTTCGGGTCGGTGGCGCTGCGCACCACGATGATGTCCCGCTTGAAGCCCTCGATCCCCTCGACCAGGCCGGCGCTTTCCCACTGGATGGCGCGGGCCACGATCTCGGCGCGGATCAGCCCCGGTGTCGCCACCGCCTGGCCGCGCGCGAAATTCGTGCCGTCATCCGCCAGCTTGTGGCGCGGATAGCGCAGCGCGATCATCTGCCGCAGGTCGTAGCGCAGGAAGGCCAGCGTCTTCATGGTCTCGACGTCGAGGTAGCTGATGTCCTCGGCGCCGGCCGGGCTGGTCTGATAGGTGGTGACCACGCGCTCGATCAGCACGTTCCCGCCATCATCCACCCGGAAGGTGCTGATGCCATCGCGCAGCAGCAGGTCCCGCTCGCTCCAGGTGAAGCGGCTGGCGGCGACGGGGGCGATCAGCCCCGGCAGGGCCAGCGTCTGCACCGGCCGCGCCGGGTCAATCGCCAGCGCCGGGATGCACACGGCACCCAGCACCGAAGCCCATTCCCAGGGCGGGGTGGGCGAATTCCGGTACCCCATGATGGAGACATGCGGCGAGTTGCGGGCCGCGCCATAGGTCGCCAGCGCCGAGAAGGTGGCCTCCGGCCGCGCCACCCAGGCGTGGCAGTCGCGCATCTGCATCGGGCCGAACTGGCTGGAGAGCCGGCTCTCCAGCGCGGCCAGCACGCCGACGTCAGACCAGTTGGAGATGATGTCCGTGAACCAGACATCGCCCAGCGCATCGAGGGCGGTGCCGAGATCCGCCGTCGGCGCCAGCGTGCCGCCCGCCATGGCGGGCGTGGTCAGCGTGATGCCGGCCGGCAGCGCCTCATTCGCCCCGGCCGAGTGCCGGATATCAATGGCGTTGCCCTCCAGCCCGCGCGCGCGGGCGGTGACGGTGACGTTGGTGGTGGCGACGGCCGCCGTCACCAGCAGGTCCAGATTGGCGTTGATGGCCGCGCCGATGGCGGTGGCGACGGCTGCGGCGGCGGTGCCGGAGGCCACGGCCACATCCACCCGCCGCCCATGGATGAGCAGCGAGATGGTGCCCGCCGCCGTCGCGGTGCCGCCCACCGCCAGGACGGCGCTGGCGGTCACACCGCCCGAGGGCTCATTGATCGGCAGCGCCCAGGTCTCGGTCACGGTGTTGGCGCGGAACCAGGCGGCGCACATCTGCGCCAGCATGGAGGCGCGGCCGAAAAGCGTGCGGGCCTGCTCGGCCGAGGTGACGCGCACCGGCACGCCGGCGGCGGCGGTGCCCGCTGTCAGCCTCTGCCCGACGATCAGCACCTTGGCCGGCCAGGCCGAAAGGCCACGCACGGCGCGGCTGCTGTCAATCTCGACATAGGTGCCCGGCACCCGGATCGAGACAGGGATGCCATTGAAGCTGACGCTGCCGCTCATGGCCGCTTACTCCTTGCCTTTGGTGGTCTTGGGTGCAGCTTCCGGGGCCGCCTCCGGGGCGAGCGTGACCTCCCCATCGGCGATGCGGCGGCGCCAGAAGGCGGTGTCATTCACCACCGCGCCCTCGGCCGGCAGGTGGCGCGCGGCGCCGGCGGGCACATCGGGCATGGGCACCAGCAGGCCAGCGGCCGGGATGACGTGAAGGGTGTTCATGGGCGGACCTCTCAGGGTGCGGGCAGCGTCACGCGGTCACCCGCGTCACGAATGGCGGAGGGCGGCGGGCGGGAGGCATTGCCGAGCGGCGGGATGTCCCAGCTCGCGTCGAAGGTGATGAAGTTGCCCATGCCGGCGCCCAGCTCGGGCTGCATCTCGATGGGCACGGAAAGCACCAGGCCGTAGCAGCTGCGCCCGGCCTTCTCGAAGGCGGCGGCGAACAGGTTCTCACAGCTCTGCACCGCGATGGTGCTGGCGGCCGAGGCCGGGGCCCAGCCATCCAGCGCCACGAAAGCCAGCTCGTTCATCTCATAGGCGCCGATCAGCCGGGCATCGCCACGGCGGCGGGCCTGCTCACCGGCGGCGTTCTGCGCGACGAGGTACACGCCATAGGCGGCGTCCACCGTGCGCTCGGGCAGCTTTTCGCCCGCGCGGAAGCCCAGGAAGCTGACATAGGCGGCGGGTGCCAGGCTCAGCACGCGGGCCAGCTCCTCCGCGTCCAGCTTGGCGGGCTTGTGGTCCACCTCGCGCAGCGTGGCGCCGAAGGTGACGCGCAGCCGCGCGATGATCTGATCCTCGACCTCGGCGATCACCACCGGCCGATCCTCCGGTAATCCTGGAACTCGGTGTCGCCAAAGGTGGCGGTGCCGGGTCGGGAGAGGATGGTGCCCGCGGCCTCCTCGGCTGGTTCGGCGCCCTGGGCATCAATGCCGAGATCCGCCTTGCCGGCCTGCACGTCCTTCAGGAAGGCGATGGCGGCGTCACGGTCCCTCGTCACCTGCTCGGTCGGCTGGCGGTCGCCACCCAGATGCAGCTCATACCGGGCGATGGCGGCGGTCAGCCGCCGCAGCAGGGGCGGGATGGCGGTCAGCGGCAGGGCGTGGCGCCCGCGCAGATAGCCATCCGCCAGGTCGCCCGCGTCTTCGCAGGCGCGCGCCACCTTGGCCGAGTTCAGCGTCACGCCGTCCGGCATGGGGGCGAGCTGCAGCAGCTCCTCCGCGCCGTAGCGATCACTGAGATCGGCCTGGGTGGCGTAGGTCGTCACTTGGTGGGCTTCTTCTTGCCGCCTTCGGGCTGCGGCATCTCCGGCATGATCTCGACCACGCCGAGGGCGACCAGCTCCTCCGCCTGGTCTTCGGGCATCTGCACGAAGGCGCCAATTTCGTGGCGCTCCGCGTAGATCATCAGCGGGCTCAGCACCCGGACGGTCACGTCATCCATCACGCGGCCGCCGTCTGCACGAGGTAGCCGGCACCGCCGCCGGCGATGACGGGCACGCGCTCGAAGGTCACCGGATACATCCAGGACTTCGCGTTGGCGTCCCAATAGGCGGGCTCCACCAGCGGGTGGCCCTCCATCACGTAGGTGTAGCCGAAGCTCGGCTGCTCGGCGCCCACGCTCGCCTGCGGCGAGTAGGCGAAGATGGCGTCCGTACCCCAGACATCACCGAAATCGTCATTGGCGCCGGAGGCCGCGACGCCGGCACCCACCGCCACCCGCTCCAGGCCCCAGAGCTGCGCCAGCATATCGGCCGAGACGGACTGCGCGCTGGTGTAGCGGAAGCGGTCCAGGATGAAGGGGTTGTTGCGCGCGGCCGAGAAGGCGCGGGCGGAGAGCACCGCCACGTTCGGATACATGCCGACGGCGGTGCGGATCGCCTCGCGCGCCGTCTCCGCCGTGTTGCTGGGGTTCACCGAGGTGTCGCTCCAGCGCGAGCCGGCGCCCAGCGTCACGCGGTTGGCGGCGGGATAGTTGGCGAGCGTCCGCGCCGCCACCGCCTGCTCATTCTCCAGGATCAGGGAGAGGGCGGACATGACCACGTTGGTGGCGCGGGTGCCGAGATCCACGCCGGGGGAGACGCGGGCATCGCGCATCCACTCGCGCGGCACCTTCGCCTCCAGGCTGTCCTGCACCAGGGCATAGGGCCGGCCGAGATGCCCGGTCTGGATGCGCTTGGTGGCGGCGCCGGGCGTGCGGCGGGCATCATAGAGGCGGAAGGCCTCCTTGCCGAATTCGATCACCTGTCCGCCGGAGATGCGGACGTCCACGCGGGGAAAGAGCACGTCACCCACCAGGTTCTGCTGGCGGAAGCCGCGGACGACATTGGTGAGCACCGGATCAATGATGCGCACCTGAGAGAGGGACATGGACATGGCTCAGCGCTCCTTCAGCGACGCAGCAGGACTTCGATGAACTGCCCGGCGGCGGTTGCCGCCTGCAGTGCATCGGCGAAAACGAATTGGGGGCTGTCCCCGCCCACCAGGGCCGTCACGCCATTGGCGGCGGCCGAGGTCATGGCGGTGGCGCCGGCGGCGACGGCCAGCGCCACGGCGGGCACGGCGCGGCCCTGGGCATCCATGGTGAGGGAGGCGCCGAGGGTGACGGCGGCACCAACCTCGACGATGGCGGTGCCGCAGATCGTGATGGCCACATCCTGCCCCGCCGCCGTGGTGGCGTGCTGGGCGATGCCCTTGATCTTGGCGCCGGCGGCAGCGGCCTGCGCATCGGCGAAGGTCACGCCGCGCCCGCGCGCGATGGCGCCGGCCGAGAGCCCCCGCAGGGTGAGGATATCAATGCTCTGGCTCATGCGGCGGCTCCTTCGACGGCACGGACGGCGGTGAGGTATTCGGTGCCCGGATGGGCGGCCTGGTAGGCCAGCGCGCGGCGGTGCAGCGCGAAGCGGTCCGGGTCCACGCGCATGCCGGCGAATTCGACGGCGTCCACCGGCGCCTCGGTGCCCGGGCCGGGCTGGTTCAGCCCCGCGAAGGAGACGGCGGGCGGCAGAGCCGCCAGCAGGGCGCGCAGGGCGGCGGCCGGCGCCTCCTGGATGGGGGCGGCGCCCTCGGTGGGGGCGGCGAAGCTGACCACGCCCTCATCGGGCAGGCTGGCCAGCAGGGCGGCGGCGCGGGGCGCCTGGCCCTGGGGCAGCCGGGCCTCACGCACCAGGCGCTGGGCGAAATCGGCGGCGTCGGTGGCACGGCGTTCGGCGGCCGCCGCCGTCAGGCGGGCCTCAAGCGCGGCCAGATCGGCCTCGCGCTGGGCCAGGGCCGCCTCACGGGCGGAGGCATCGGTGTCAGGCAAGTTGGGTTCCTCCGGGAGGGGTTGGGAAAATGCGGGCTCGGCAGCGGAGCTGCCTTGGCTACCGAAGGCGGCTCCGCCGCCGGGTGCGGCTGGTTCAGGCATGGCCTGCATCCGCGCGGCCTCCTCCGCGATGCGCTGGACGGTGGAGCCGGGCAGCAGGCGGTCCGCCTCGGCGGCGCCGACATCAGCCACGAAACGGTCCCGGATGCCCCGGAACAGACTGGCCACATCGCCCAGCAGCCAGCCCAGCATGGAGGCGGAGGGGGCGGCGAATTCGATGGTGGTCACGCCCTCGGCATCCGCCGCGAAGGCGACTTCGCGCAGGCCCTGCACGGCGGGCGGGGCGGCGCCCAGGAAGCCCACATGCCGCAACGACCAGACGCCGGGCGAGGGATTGTCCCGCGCGGTGGGCGAGAAGAAGCTGGCGGAGATCTTCTTGAAGCGCCCGGCCCGCACCATGGCCGCGAAATCGGCATCCACCTGGCGCGGCGTGGCCAAAAGGTCCTCGCCCTCGGCCGAGAGGCTGGCCACCCAGCCATAGGCCGGCGCGTTCAGCGCGGGGTGCCCCACGACGATGGGGGCCTCATGGCGCGCGGGGTCATAGGCGGCGGCGGTGGCGGCCAGGTCACTCGCCGCGAATTCCAGCACGCCGCCCTGCATGGGCGAGTGGGAGCCGGCGCGGAAGATGTGGAGACGCTGCATGCGGCAGGCATCGCACGCGCGCGGGAGTGGTGTTCATGCCTGCAATCGCAGGCGAGAGGCTATCCGCGCCGGGTTGCCCGCAGCGCGAAGGCCTCGAACTCCTCGCGGATCATCGTGACGTCATCGCGGGAGATGCCGAGCCAGGGGCGCGCGGGCATGGAGGTCTTCCCCGCACCAACATTGACGGTGGTGGCGAAGTTGCTGCGGGAGCGTTTCACGAAGCGCCCGCCCTGCGCGAAGCTGCCATCCTTCGCCACGCGCCGATAGATCGTCTGCTGCCGAGCCGCCCGCTCGATCTCACCGCCGAACTGGTGGATGGCGGCATAGATGCGGTTGGTGCCGACGCGCAGGGTGTTGCCCTCCACCTCGCGCGTCAGGCTGCCCAGCAGGTTGCCAGCAGCGCGCATCATGTGAGCGCCACGCTTGGTCTTGGCATAGGCGGGCGTCAGCTCGGGCCAGGGGGTGAAGTCGGGCGAGACCTCACGCCGCGCGCGCTCCCGCGTCGAATTGATCAGCTGCAGGCCGATGGGCCGGAGGAACCGCCCCGGCTCCCCGCCCAGCCGCGCCAGGCGGCGCAGCACCTGGTGCAGCTCGCGGTCATTCACCGTGATGCGCACGCCCGTCATGCGGGTTGTCCTTGATCGCCAGGGGCTGGAGAGGGTATCATGCTCGCACTATGGTGACCGATGGCAGGGAGGCCGTTCCTCGTCATCATGCGTCGGCGCCGGGCGCCCTGGTTGGCGGAGGCGCCCCACCATCTCCCTCTCCATGCTCGTGTTGCTTGATGCCGTGAGGCAGGAGCGATATCCTTCGCACCGAAGCGCGATGCGACCCTGACTGAGCAGCCGGCCTGCCTCGTAGGATCATGGCGCAGAGGGCCGGGCCGGCCGAACCCTCGCGCGCTTCCCTTCCTCATTCTGCCCTCCGATACAGCAGCACACCGCGCCGCTGGTCCTTCAGGTATTCCTCATCGGTCTGGAACGTGGTGGAGCCGTTCCATCCGCGCGCGGCCCAGCCGAAAACAACAAGACCCCCATCGCCCCTGATGCCCGTGAAGCGGCGAAGGTAGCGGCGCCGCAGTGTCACACCGCCATCCCGCAACTGTTCCCAGTCAGCCCAGATTTCGTCCGGGTCCAGCAGGGCCTCCGCTAGCAACGCCATGAAGCGGTGGCGCCCACGCTTGCGGATTTTCAGGCGGCCCTTTCCGTCCTCGAACAGCGCCCGGCCCACCACCAGGCGCGCGCCGGTGGTGTCACGGATCACGCGCGGCTGTTCCAAGCTCGCGCCCAAGGGCTCCAGGAAGGCGCGGGCATATGCCTCATCCGTCAGGCCATCGGGCAAGACCCGCGCCGCGCCGGCCGATCTCGGCGCCGGCATGGGCGGCAGCGCGGCCGGCGCCTGACTGGCGGCGGCCTCGGCCAGAGGGCGGAGATCCTCGCGCAGCTCCTGCGGCACCACGCCGCGCAGCCAGCCCTCGCCGTGATTGTGCTGCCAGCCGGGGTCAATCCCTTTGGGCACCTGCACAACCTGGTCCGTCACGGGATCCCGCCAGGGGCGCGTGCCATCCTGCGGCGCCGCATCCGGCCCATCCTTGCCGAGCTGCCGGAGATCGCGGCGGGAGATCGCCTCGGCCCAGCAGCCGCAGCCCCAGCCGTTCGGCGGGTAATGCGTTCGCCACCAGTCATCGGTGGCGGCCAGCACCTTGCCATCCCACAGGACGTGCTGGGGCCGCGGGTCCCGCTTGCGGGAGTGGCGATAGATCCAGAAAGGCAGCGCCTCCAGCGTGTCCGGATCGGTCATCTGGGCGTAGCGCCCGGCGGCATAGGCGGTGTTGAGGTTGGCCTGATAGACGAGGCGCGTGCGCCAGGCCTCATAGGCGCGGCCCTTGGCCCGCCAGCCCAGCCGCTCCATCATCGGCTCCAGGTCACGGCGGAACTCGGCCAGCGTGGTGCCTTCAGCCACGGCCTTCATCAGGCCGGCCTTGATGCCGGCCAGCAGGTCATCGGCCTGGACGCCGGCCACGGCAAAGGCGCGGGTGTGGGCGGGGCCGTCCAGATCGGTCCAGCGGCGGGTGGGCGTGCGGACCTTCTGCGCGAGATAGGCCACCGCCTCCCGCATCGGCATGTTGAAGGCTTCGGCGGATGTGGCCGTCATGGATGGAGCGCCGCAAAGAGCGCGAAAGAACCCCCTAAGAGGCCGATGCGGGCGCCCGCTCGGGTCATCATGGCCGCGCGGGGCGAAAACCCGCCCACGGGCTTCTGTGGGGCTCGGTCACTGCTTCGCGGCATCGGCGTCGCGCCCCCGGCGCGCCTCGTCAGAAGCGTCCTGCACATCGGCCTGGCCGGCGAGGCCCGCCAGCGCCATGGCCTGCGCCATCGCCTGGGCCAGCGGCCCGATGGGCATGACGGCCGAGAGGCGCAACAGCCGCTCATCCAGATCTTCGAAGCTCGTCGCCGCATTCACCTCGGCCTGGACGGCGGCGAGCATGGCCTGCTGCGGGCCTTCGGCATCCCGCGCCAGCATGGCGGCGATGCGCTCCGGCGCTTCGGGGGTGCCATCGCCGGCGGCGAACTCGGCGGGCGGCATGGCAGGCGGCGTGGCGCCAGGCACGGCAGCGGGCCTTGCGGCGATGCGCCGATAGCCCGGGCCATAGGTCTCCGTCACATAGCTCTCAGTGGGCTCGTAACCCACCTTGAACAGGGTCTCATCCAGCTTGGCGCGGGCCGCCAGGTCCGGCTCCTCCGGCTTGCGGCGCCAGAGCTTGGGCGTGGCCGCACCGGGCAGGTTGATGGTGGTGATCCATTCCAGCAGCGGCGCCAGCTCGGCCGAGAGGAGGTCCGCATCCGCATCGGCCAGCTCCTGCCGGACCTCGTCATGCACCTCGCCCAGCGCGCGGGCGCCATTCTGGCCCTGCTCGGTGGTCATCGTCTCGCCGAGGACGATCTTGCTGATCTCGGCGTTCATCACCTCCACCAGCTTGGCCTGCGGGTTGCCGGTGGCGCTGCCGCCCTGCCCGGCCTCCAGCATCTTCACCAAGGACCCCTGCGGCACCACCAGGCCGGCGCCGCGGGCGATCTCGCCCAGGGCATTCAGCAGCGCCTGGCGCTCGGGCACCGGGGTGCCGGGCGGGTATTCGGCATAGACGAAGGGCTGGCCCCAGCGCTCCAGCAGGGCGTTCCAGAGCGCGATGCCGTTGCGCTTGAAGAAGACCGGCCAGAACAGGTCATGCCCCAGGCCACGGCCATAGGGGTCCTCATTCTCCTCGGCCCAGAAGCGGGCGAGGATGAATTTGCGATCCGGCAGGGCGATGCCCTGCATCGGCGCGTCCCAGGTCAGCAGGCGCAGATCGCCCTCAGCGCCAAAGACGAAGCGGCGCGGGTTGCGCACGCGGATATCAGCGGGGACGATCCAGCTGCGGCGCGTGGCCGGGCTGGGGCGGGCGCTGGGGGCGCGCTGATCGGCGGTGCCATCCTCCGGCGTGACTTCCAGCTCCGCCGCCTCCCACATCACCTCGGCCACCGCGATGCCGGTCAGCACCGCGCCCAGCAGGCCCTGGCAGGCGCGGTCAAACCGGATGCGGCCGAGGGCGGCGCGGATCAGGCCCGCCGCCAGCAGATCCTCCGGCCGTTCGCCGCCCGGCTCCACCGTCCATTCGCGCGCCACCACGGCCTGGCGGCGCTTGCGCAGGACGGAACCCGCATGGCCATCGCGCGCCAGGTCCTGATAGATCTTCAGGCCTTCGCCGCCGCCGCGCCGGGTCAGGATCTCGTCCCGGCTGGTCAGCGTGAAGCCGACGAGCGGCGCGGTGGTGTCCCGCGCGATGGTGGCGATCTCGGTGGCCAGCTCGGCAGGGATGCGGTCGCTCATGGGGTCACCCGAAGAAGTCAGAGGTCGAAGGCAGGCGGCCGCTCAGCGCTACGTAGTCCATCACGCCGGGCGGCACGGCGGGCATGGCTGGCAGGGCATCGGCCGTGCTGTCCGCCACGTCCCGCCCGGCCGCGTAGATGACGAGGGCGGCGGCGATGGCGGCATCGCCGTGGCGCTCGCCGCCGGCCTTGTTCTTCTCCTCGCCCTTCGCGGCCACGCGCTTGTCGGGCACGCGGGCCACGCCGCGGACGAGGGTGAGCTGCTGGAAATCCTCGACCACGCCGGCATCGGCCGGCAGCGAGAAGCTGCCATCCTCGAAGGCGGCCTTCAGCTTGGGCATGTTGTCCCGGTACCAGCCCTCGCTCAGATGGATCGCCTCCACCCGGTGGGCGCCGAAGCGCATCATCGCCTTCTCGGCCAGGTAGCTGCCATTGCCGGTGCCATCCATCGCCACGGCCGAGAGGCGCGGCAGGCGGTCCAGGATGTAGAACAGGATGATGCGCTGCGCGTCGAAGGGCACGTTGCGCAGCTCGACCGTGAAGGGCGTCTCCCGCCGCAGATCGGGCAGCACCTGCACCGGCCAGAAGACCGAGAGATCCACGAAGCGGCCGAAGTCGCCACCCAGCGCGGAGCGCAGCAGCGGGTTGAGCAGGCGCAGGCGGGGCCCCAGCTCGGCCTCGCACCAGCGCGTCACCTCCCGCTCCTGGATGTGTTCGGGCTGGTGGACGAAGGCGGCATCGCAGGCGAAGCGCAGCACGGGAATGTCCCGCCGCGTGCGGGCCTCGATCAGCGCCAGCGTCAGGTAGCGGGAGCCGCCGGCGCGGGGGATGACGTCCAGCTCCTCGGCCGCGCCATCGCCGTAGAAGGCGCGGATGCGGGCGCGCCACTCGGCCTCCGCCAGCGGTGACCAGGTGTTGCCCTTCACCAGGCAGACGCGCTGGAACAGGCCCTGCGCCACCGCCTCGTCGAAATCGGTGCGCAGCAGGTGATAGGGCTCACGCCCCGCCCGGATGCGCAGGATCAGTTCGTTGAAGGGGTTCTCGGCGCCGTCGTGGGTGGAGACCAGCAGCACCTTGCCGCCCCAGATGAGGAAGGCGAGTGCCGCCTTGAGCACGGCCGCCAGGTCATCATGGAAGGCGGCCTCATCAATGATGACGAAGCCCTGCCGGCCGCGCAGCGAGCGCGGGCGGGAGGCGAGGCAGACCAGCTCAAACCCGCTCGCGAAGGCGATGCGGAAGGCCTGGATCTGGCGGCTTTCGCCCTCCCGGTCCTGATCCTCGAAGAGGAACTCCCCCACCTCGCCGGCGGCGAGGCTGAAGGCCTTGGCCCACATGGCGCAGACCGAGACGAATTCCCGCGCCATGTCCAGGTTGTAGCCGATGTACATGGTGTCCATGCCGCCGGCCTGGCGCTGCGCGCCGGCGAAGAGCACGGCCTGGGCGCCGATGCCCCAGGTGGCGCCGATGCGGCGGGACTTCTCATAGACCACCACGTCATGCCGCCGCACGGCCTCGACCAGCGCGCGCTGATAGGGCAGCAGCACGCCATCCTGGCTGACATCGGGCGGCGGGGCGGCGAGCGCATCCTGCCGGAGCTTGGCCCATTCCTCGGTTGAGATGGGCATGCCATCAGGCATCAGAGATTGATCCCGATGAGCAGCCCGAGGCCAAAGCCAGTCAGGTAGAGAGAGAGTTCGATGGCAGTCACGACGCGATGCCCAGGATGCGGCTTGTGATGGCGCTGATCGTCTCCTCCGTCAGCCCCTTGTCGCGGCCGGCGGAGGCGACGGCCTTCGCGGCCTCATCCTTCACGCGGGTTTCCAGCTTGAGGACGAAGTCCTGATCCTGCCGCGCGGCTTTGGTCAGGCGCTCGATGGCGGTGGCCAGCACGCCGGCATCCTTGGCAAGCAGGATGCTGCCTTCCTCGCCATCGGCGGCGGCCAGCAGGTCATTCACCACGCTGTGCAGCAGCTCGATGTTCAGGCGGGCCATCTTGTCGCCGGGCGTCTCGCCCAGCTGGCGGGCCAGCCCCTCGGCCATGGCGCGGGAACGGCGCAGGCGCTCGCCCATCGCGGCCATGCCCTTGACGTGGCGGCCGAGGGCGGAGCGGGAGATCTCCACCTCCATCGTGCGGAGGTGATCGAGGATCTCGTCCAGCGTCTTGCCGTGCTCCCGCAGGCGGCCGATGGCCTCACGGATTTCCGTGGGCAGGCGGTCAATGCTGCTGGGGCGCTTGGCCATCAGAGGGGCTGGGCCACGCCGGGGTGCTCGGCGCCGCGCGCCACATCCCGCCCGGCGCGGCTGGCCGTGACGGCCCAGAGGTCACCTTCGAGGCGCTCGATCTCGACCAGGCTTCCCCGCTCCAGCCAGGCCAGCAGGCCGCGCATGTCATCGCGCGTCACCTGGCCGAAGCGCTGGCGCAGCAGCTCGCGCGTCAGCAGGTCTTCGTTCAGGGCGTGGCCTTCGACCGCGTTCAGGATGCGCAGGATGGCGCCGCGGCGGTCTTCGGCCAGGCGCTCGGCGAAGCTCTTGCCCATGTCAGGTGCCTGTCTTGATGTGGTGCTGCACCAGAAGGTTCAGGTCCCGCTCGATGCGGGCCATGCCGTCCCGCAGGCCGCCCAGCTCGGCATTGCCCACGGCCACGCCACGCTCCACCACCGAGAGCCGGTCCGAGAGCTTCGCCATGTCGGCATGGGTGGGCGATTGGCGCATCTGCACCTCCACCCCCTCCATCCGGCGGGACATGTCGGCGATGTCGGCCTTGGACGCGAAATCCCCGGCGAGGCGGTACTTCACCCAGGCGATGACGATGCCCGACATGATGGTGGCGCTGGTCAACAGCGCGACCACATCGCGCCAGCCGATATCTTGCAGCATCGCCTCAGCCCGCCGCATGGGTCGGGCCCGGGGTGCGCGCTGCCAACCGGGCCGAGACGCGCTCTCGCAGGCCGTCACTGTCAATCTTGAAGCGGGCCAGGGCATCCGGCACGGCGGCGCGGGCGTATTCGGCGGCGCGTTCCACCACCCCATTCACCTCCGAATGGGCCAGCCGGGCATAGCTGGGCAGGCGGCCCTTGGCTTCGGCCAACGCGAGATCCACCGCGCGCTCCAGCGCCGCGTTCAGATAGGCGCGGACCTCACTGTCCTCCCGCAGCTTGAGCCAGGCGGCGAGGCGGGCGATGGCATAACCGCCGAGTGCCAGCACGCCGGAGGCGGCCAGCTGGAGGAGGGCATCGAGAAGGGCTTGCATGTCAGAACCCCTCCGGCTTGGCGACGCCACGGACGGCCCACATCAGGCCCGTCTGCAAATGCGTGGTGGCGATGGCCAGGCTGCGCCCGCAGGCACCGGCCGCACCGGCCGCCTCCAGCGCGGCTTGCAGCTCCAGCCCGAGCGCCTTCAGCTTGTTCATCGCGGCGATCTCCTCGGCCGAGAGGTCGCGATAGCCTTTGATCAGGCGGTGTTGGTTTTCCATGTCAGGGCTCCTTGGCGACCTTCGCGAGGTCCATGGCGGTTTCAAAGATGGCGGCCGGATAGGGCTGCTGGCCGTTTTCCTTCGTCACGATGGCGGGCAGCAGCAGGCGCAGCACCACGCGGCTGGTGACGTTGATCGTCGCGTCCTCCGGCACGCCCAGGCGCTCGGCCACGAAGCGGACATAGGCCGCCGTGTCCTGCTTGATGGTGCGGCCATCCGGGAAGCGATGGGTGGGGGGGCAGTAGGTGCGGATGATGTCCCGCACCGTCACGATCCCCCGCCGCCGATAGGCGTGCAGCACCAGGATCAGCGCGCGCAGGCCCCATTCGGGGGCGATGAATTTGCAGAACTCACCGTCCGGCTGATCGGGCGAGAGGCCGCGCCAATTCTGGCCCGCGCGCAGGATGTTGCCGGGGTTGTGGTTGCGGATGCCTCTCGGCACGCGGGGGCGGGATGTCATGGCGGCGCTCCGAAAGGGAGGCCGCACCATCGCGCGCGCGGGGGCTGGTGTTCATGCCTGCAACCGCAGGCAAGCCTACTGGAAGAGGTCCCGCTGGAGGTGCGTGAGCCGTGCCGCGTCCAGGTGGCGCCAGACGGCGTTCTCCGTCATGCCCAGGCGCTGGGCGATCTGCCGATAGGTCAGGCCCTCCACCTCCCGCAGGATGCGGATGCGCCAGTGGCGGGCGAGTGGGATGGTGAGGAGCGAGCCGGAAAGCGCCTGGCCCAGGCGCCGGGCGGCATCCAGGCCGATGGCCTGCGCCAGCTCACCCTGGGCATCCGGCGTGGCGGCGAAATAGACGCGCGTGCCGCCCAGCGCGTTGATGAGCGCCAGCAGCTCGGCCGGCGTGAGGTGGGCGGAGAAGCGGGCGAGTTCGGCGGGCGGTGGGGGGAGATCGGGTGTCATGCCCGAACTCCGGTGCGAAGGGTGTCGCGTTGCTGCGACACCCTTCCAATTTCACGCGGCCAGGCGTTGGTCCAGCAGCGCGCCGCCCAGCGCATCGAGGCGCTGGGCGAGTTGGGCGAGGATGACGGAAAGGCCGATGCGCGCCATGCCCGGCAGGGCCGCGTCATCATCCAGCAGCAGCGCGAGGGCGTGCAGCGCCGCCCCCACGTCAATGGCCTCGGCGCCGGGGTCAGGCATCGAGGGCGAGGCTGGGCTGCACGTGAAGCGAGGGGATTTCCGCCAGAATGCGCTCCAGCGTGCGCAACTTGCGCAGGGCGTCCAGCGTCAGGCCCTGCATGCTGGCCTGCCGCGTCACCTCCGCACGCTCCCGCGCCTGCCGCTTCTGGTGGGCGGCATCGGCCGCGTCCAGAGCGTCCAGGCGGGCAATGGCCGCCTGAACCGTGGGCTGGGCGAGGATGGCCCGCGCATCCGGCAGACGCGCCAAGCTGTCGGCCGGTGCGCGTGGCACGGGCGCTTGCCCGCGCAACACTGCCACAAGCCAGCGCCGAAGCCGCCGCGCCCGCTTGTTGTTCACTTCCATCGCGATGTTCAGCACCGCATCCAGCGAATAGACCCGCGTGGGCTGCTCGCCGCCCTCCGAAGGCCAGGGGATAAGCGCGGAATGCCCATCCGGGACGACCGAGGGATCGCGCTGGATGATGCCGTAGAAAGTCGATCGCCCAATGCCAAGGGTGTCCGAGATCTCGGACACCCTTGCCCACATTCTGCTCCCCTCCTGGAAGGCTGGGAGCTGCCCATTCGGGCTGTTCAACGTGATGATGCTGTTGCTCGCCATACGGCAAGTCTCCTGCGGTATGGAAGGCCGAAGCCTTCCGGGTGTTCGAAAGCTGCCGCAGGACAGCCGCGCACGACTTTGGGCAGGCGCAAGCGCCCACCTTCGGACATTCACGTGCGCCACCCGGAAGAGGATCGAGGCCCCCAACCGTGGGGGAGGCGCCTGCGGACAACTGCGATGGGGCGGTTTCGACGCCACCCGTTTCGCGCTTCCGAAGCTGCCTCAACGCGCCCGCGCTGGTCAAGCCTCTTGATTTCGAGGGGTGCCTATGCGCCATCATGCGGCACACCGCCGATGGAGAGAATTCGTGCCCTACGTCATGCTGTTCGTCATGTTCGCCGGCATCACGTTTTTCGTCGTCGGCTTGATAAAGCCGAGCTTGGCCGGCGGGAGCCGCAAGAACGCCGTGCTCTTCGGCATTGCGCTCTTTATGGGTGGGTTCTTCGGCCTTGCTGTGACAGTGCCCAAGCCCGATCCCGTAGCTGCCGCCCCCGCCCCGCGCGCCGACGCTGTTGCGCAGGGAACGCAGCCTCAGGCAAGCCCTCCCTCCACCCAACCGGAGCCACAGGCCGCCGCCGCCCCTGCGCCGCAACGGCCGCCGGCGCCGCCACCGCTTCCACCCCGCGTCACCAACCGCGTCGCCAATCCGGACGCCGAGATGGTGTTCATCTGGCGCGACACGGCGGCCCTCCGGGAAGCGTCGCGCCTCATCAATGCGGGCGTGCATCGGACCCAGCCGCAACTGATGATGCCGCTGATCGCCTGCATTGTGCCGAACAACACCAGCGTGGTTCAGGTCGATCCCGGCATTTTCAGCAGCACTGTGCTGGTCACGTCCGGCCAGAATGTCGGTTGCCGCGGCATCGCAGAAACTGAAATGTTCCCGCGCTGACATCACGCCCACCATCCGCGCAGCAGCGCCAGGCGCTGACGCAGGGCGTGCCGGCGCCGCAGCCTGATCCAGCGGAGGCGGCCCCGGCGCTCGCACATCAGGCGCCGTCCCGCTCGCCGATGCGGCGGGCCACCTCGGCCTCCACCGTCGTCTCGAGCATGCCCTTGGCGTAGGCCACCATGCGGGCGCGGCCGGATTGGTCGCGCGTGCTCCTGGCGCTGGGGGCGGAGGCGGCGCGCCACATTTCCTCGACCACGCGCAGGATGCGGGCCTCTGCCTCCGGGCTCATTCGGCAAGCCTTAAAAGATTTGCTTGAGCATGGGCTGGCCATGGATATCCTGCCTGCCGCTGGTTCAGCTGGAGGGCCCGTTGGTGGACGAAGTGCGCATGACGAGGGCGGGCGATCTCTTGGATCTGAGCCATGACGGTCAGGGGCTGACCGTAGCGGGCCTCTCCGAAGCGGGACTGGTGGCGATACAACATCCCCGCGCCAAAGCGGTTCTGATCAAGTTCGTGGCCAAGTTTGGCCGGCCGATTGTTCCGATAGCCGGTACTGCTCAGGTCGTCAGGGGGACAGTTTCCGGCACTGGCGAGATCCTCGAACAAATGCTCGATGCGGAAGGCCTGCTGTAGGCCATAGGGCAGGACGACAGCGACCATCACGCCACATCCCTCTCGCTCTCGGCGCGCCGCACGCGGCGCAGCCAGGCCTTCAGCCCCTCCAGCACCTTGTTCGCGCCGTGGCTGTCCAGGAACTCCGGCGCGCTCACGCCCTCGGGGTTCGCTTTCGTGCGCGTCTGGCGCTGCACGAAGCTGCGCAGGGCGGCGGCCTGGTCCTCGGCGTCCACGGCGCTGAGCGCCACCAGGTCCTTCCAGACGGCGTGGATCATGCGGATCTGCGCGTGCTTGCTGGTGCCGGTGCGGCCCGGCTTCGGCTTCCAGCCCAGGCGGCCGAATTCCTTCAGCACGCGGTCCAGCTGGGGCTCGGCCAGGGCCGAAGCGCTTTCCTGGTTCGTGACGCGGCGGAGGATGTCGCGGTAGCTCTCATCCGTCAGGGCCAGCTGCTTCTTGGCCAGGTGGATCTTGGCCAGCATGGCGGTGCGTGCGCTCATCGGGAGTGCTCCTGGAAGTGGACGGTGATGGGCCGGCCGGGGAAGGCCTGGCGCAGCAGGGGCAGGAAGTCCTCGCGGATGCGGGAGGCGACGATCCGATGCTGGGTCAGCAGCACCAGCTGGGCGTTCATCTCCACCACCTGGCAGCGGCCGAACCACGCCATGAAGGTGGCGGCGTCCATGTGCGCCTTCATGGCGGGCCAGAGGGTGTGATCGGGTTCGGACGGGGCAGCGCCGACTGGCGCGCTCAGCAGCGGGCCCAGGTAATCGCGGAACCGCGCCTGCCGCAGGAAGGTGGCGGCGTGGACGATGAAGTCATTGGCCGTGCCGAGGCGCTTCACCTCGGCCGCGTAGCCGCCGGCGGCCAGCACCAGGTCATCGGCGGCGGCGCCGGCCTTCACGGCCTTGGTGAATTCCTTCTCCGCCACGGCGCGCGGGTTGGGCGTGCGCTGCGGGTAGGCGGCCCAGAAGCGGGCGAAGGCGGCCTCCAGCGCGCGGGGCAGGCCGGACTTCGCGGGGAACAGGCCGGGCTGGCGCGTCATGCCGCACCCCCTGCCACCCGTTGGGCGCCCAGGAAGGCGTAGGGCGGATAGCCGGCGCGGATGCGGCGCTGGTTCGCCTCGGCCAGCGCCTGGTCATGGGTCATGAAGCCCACGCGGTCCTGCGCCTGCACCAGGCTCAGCCCGCCAGCCTTCATGCTGGCGATCAGCCAGGCGCGGACTTCCTTCGGCGTGGTGGTGACGAGCTGGGGCTTGGGTTTTACAAGGGGCACGTGTGGCGCCGGGTCAAACCAGCTACGCACCCGGGGTTGGGGCAGGATGGGCGCAAGCGGCTGGCGCGGCGCCGGCACCTCGGCCGCAGGCTCAACCGTCCTGGGCTTCGCCCCATCCTCGGCGGGGGCTGGCGGCACTTCCGCCACACCGCGCGCCCAGCCGCCCCGGTCTTTCCAGCCCTGCACCGTGGTCTTTGGCACGCCCAGCACGCGTGCGATTTCTGCGGTGCCCTTGCCGCCCGCGAAGAGTTCCTTCGCCCGCGCGGTCAGCTCGGTCGGTTTCGCTCGACGCGAATGGGTGGATGCCTGGTTGGACGCCGCAGGGCCGCTCCGCAGATCCACCGCGCGGCGCGTGATGCCCATCTCGGCAGCGATATCGGCCGGGTGCTTGCCGGCGGCTTGCAGGGCCTGGAGATGCGCCAGCCCGGCTTCCGTGAGTCGGCGGCCGGCGCCGATGCCAACAACCCACTCGGTGCCGGGCGCTGCCGGCCCGAATGGCTCAGCCTTCTTTGCAATTTCTGCACAGGCTGGCGCCCCATCCCGCGCCGCGAGTTCCTCCCGCAGGGCGGTAACCAGGTCATCGCGCAGCGCCTGCACCATGGGCGGCAGGATGCGGCCGAGGGCGGCATTCACCGCACGGTCCAGCTGTCTGGGTGTCATGGTGCGTCGCTCTCCATGAGGATGTGGCGCCAGGCGTGCAGGCCGGCGCGGGCCAGGGCCAGGGCGGGCGTGGCGGAGGTGGTTTCGGTGAAGCGGGTGCCCTGCTTGCACCAGGCAAAGGCATGCGCGCCGCGGCGGCCGCAGCCGTAATCCCAGCCGGGCGGAACCAGGATGGCCGCGCCGTCCGCGAGCGTCGTCACGGGCGGCATGGGCATCCAGGTGGAGGAAAGCGGGCTGCGCACCCGCCAGGAGGAGCGGGCCGAGAGCGGCGGCGCCACCGTCCAGCCGAGCGCGCGGAACAGCTCGGCGTCCATCTCGGCCCCCTGGCCGAATTCCTCCAGCCGCTCGATGGCCACACCCAGGCGGGTGAGGCAGCGCGGGGCGAAGACGGCACCGCGCGAGACGCCGCGCGGTGCCCAAGGGGTGATCGCGTTCATGCGTGCCCCACGACGCCGGAGGCCTCGGCCCGCTGGATGGCGAGCTGCATCTCCATCTGCTCGCGCGCCACGGTGGCCATGGCGCGCATGAGCGCGTCCGCCTGTTCGCTGCTCTGCGACGCCATGGCGACATAGGCGCCCAGCGCCCCGGCCAGGGCATTGACGGCGACATTCGGCGCCACGCGCATGTGGGCCAGCGTGTTGATGAGGCTCTGCGCGAGGTGCGTGGCCGCCTGGTCCTCGTGCAGCTGCTCGGGCGTGCGGGCGCTCATGCGGGCCGCACCGGCATGAGGGCACCGAGGCCGGCCGCCTGCAGCGCCTGGGCGGTGGCGCGCAGGCGCATCTCATCCCGCGCGACGGTGTGCGCGCAATCCAGCAGATCGGCCGGGTTGCGGGGATCCACCATCACCACCGTCTGGCCGAGCAGCTTGGCGAGAGCCAGCAGCGCCGTCTGGCTGGGGACGCCGCTCTGGTTGATGGTGGCCGCGATCCGCATCATCAGCCGGTAGGCGATGGCCAGCTCCTGCTGGACTTCGGCGTCGGTCATGGCCCTCACATCCCCAGCGCGCGGCGATAGAGGTCCAGCAGCGTCTGCCGCTCCTCCACCTCGGCCGGCTCGGCCTTGCGCTGGCGCAGCAGCTCGTTCAGGACGCTCACGTCGAAGCCGGCGCTCTTCGCCTCGGCCTTCACATCCTTGATGTCATCGGCGAGCGCCTTGCGCTCCTCCTCCAGCCGCTCGATGCGGTCCACGATGGAGCGCAGGCGCTCGGCCGAGACCGTTTCGGCGATGTCGTCCTCAGCCTCGCTCATGCCGCCACCTGCGGTGCCTGGCGTGGCAGCACGCGATCCGCGTGCGCCTGCAACTCATCCGCCAGCCGGCGCGCTGTGGCGGCCGCGGAGTGATAGGCGCCGTCTTCCGCATAGGTGACGCAGAGATCGGCTTGCTCACGCGCATGCTGCCGCATATCGCGATGCGGCTTCACCTTCTTCGGCTTGCTCATGCCGCCACCTGCTCGGTCAGCGGCGAGACGACGAATTCCTCGCCCTCGCTGCTGATCGTCACGCCGGGCACGGTGGTGGCCACGCTGGGCTCGGCCAGCATCGCCTCGCGGTTCACCTCGGTCTTCGTGCGGATGAAGCGGACCAGGCCCGTATTCGCCAGGAATTCCAGGATGGCGTTCTGATCCCGCGGCTTCACGCTAGGCGGCCGCGCGCGCCAGGCGATCTCACCCGTGCTCAGCCGGATGGTCTTCGTGCGGCCATCCTGCGTCAGGCTCGGCCGGTTCGCCTCGGCCCAGAGCTGGAGGCCGCGCGTCAGGCCCTCGGCCTCGGTGCGCAGGGGCAGGTCCTCGGCGTCCACGCGGGCGCGCTCGGTCGCCAGCGTCTCCTCCAGGGCGGTGGAGAGCACCGTCCGGTCGCGCTGGATGGCGCCGAGGCGGGCCAGCATCGCCTCCGCCTCCTCCCGGTTTTGGGGCGCGCGGACGGTCTCCGCCACGCGCTTCAACTTCTTCTCACGCATCGCTCATGCTCCTCTGCAGGCGTTGGGACACCGCGCGGACGCGCGCGGCGATTTCGGGTGATGTCGCCTCGCGCCGCTCATGCGCGGCGATGCCGGCGAGGACGGTGGTGTGATCCCGCCGCATGGCGCGGCCGATCTGCGGGGTGCTCAGCTTGGTCAGCCGCCGTGCCAGCGCCATCGCGGCGTGGCGCGCCGGCAGCAGCCGCTCCTCCCGCCAGGGGCTCAGGATCTCCGGCACGGGCACACCGAACTCGGCCGAGACCTCATCCAGGATGGCGCGCAGCGTGATCGGCCCGCCCGTCGGCGTCTCCGGGCCGAGCCTGGCCTCCAGCTCCGCCACGCGGGCGTTCAGCCGCGCCAGCTCCTGCCGCATCAGGGTGATGGTGCTGCGGTCGCTCATGCCGCCTCCCGCAGCGGCACGCGCTGGTCGCTGATCTGGCCATAGGCCAGCTGCACATCCTCGGCGCTGAGCGCGCGGCCCTCATTTGCCGCGATCATCTGCGCCAGCAGGAAGGCCTTGTTGCAGCTGCGCAGCGCGCCGCCCTGCTTGGCCACCGCACGCAGCGCCAGGCGCACGCCCTTCTCCTCGACGCCCCAGGCATCGAGCAGCGCGTCCACATCCGCCTTCTTCGCCTCGCGCCGGTTCAGCCGCATGCCGACGCGGCTGTAGAGCTGTGCGTATTCCTGGCTGCGCCGGCCGCCCTCCAGCCGCCCGATCACGGCGGAATTGCCGACGAGGGCGATGCCGATCTCGGCCTGGTCATGGAAGGCGCGCAGCTGGTCCAGCATCTCCGTCGTCAGGTGCTGCGCCTCATCCACGATGATGAGCGCCCGCGTGCCGATGAGGCGCTGCTTGATGAGGCGCGCGATGCGATCCTGCCGGCCCACCTCCGTCACCCGCAGCTCATGCGCAATGGAGCCCAACAGGGCCGGGATGGTGCTGAGCGAGGGCTCGGCCACGATCTTGAAGACGTTGGGGTTGCGGCGCTTGTACTCGCAGGCGGCGCGGGTCTTCCCCACGCCGGGGGCGCCGGTCAGCACGCTGATATCGGGCATGTGCTGAGCGCGGTTCAGCAGCGCCATGAAGTCCTGCGCGGAGGGCGTCAGCACGAAGCCGAGATCGGGCGCGATGGCGCGGACGGCCTCGCGCTTCTCGGTCGAGGCGAGGTAGCGCTCCGCCTTCTCGGCGATGGGGCTGCCCTCACCCTGATAGGTGCCGCCCGCCCAGGCGCTGATCGTGCCCATCGGCACGCCGCTCTCAGCCGCGATATCCTTCCAGCGGAGATCCTTGCTGCTGCGATGCTCCAGCAGCCGCGTGCGGAGCAGCTGCTGCTCCTCCTGCGAATACTTGCGGCCGGTGACGTCATCTGACATTCTCAAAATCCTTTCTGACCCGTGTTACTGACGCCCCGGCACGCCAATGCCGGGGCGTTTTTCGTTCCCCCCGGCAGCCGTCGAAGACGGCGCGAGGGGGCAGCCATCACTCGTCTTCTTCTTCGACGATCCTGAAATTCCGCAGCGGCTGGGCGCGCAGCGCGTCCATCACGCGGTCGCTCTCCTCCTCCCGCTCCTCGCGCGGCAGCGCCTTGAGCGCGGTATTCCCGGCGAAGATCGGCTGCACCACGCGCGCCTCCGGCGGCTCGGCCGCCTCGATCTGCGGGAGCTTGCGGGCGACCTCGGCGATGGACATGCGGTTCAGCGCCTCGGCGCCCTGGCGCGTGGCGCGCAGATACTGCTTCCAGCGGCGGGCCTGATCCTGCGCGGCGGAGACGGAATTGAAGCCGGCCGCCTCCAGGCACTCGGCGGCGCCCAGGTAGCGGCCATCGGCGGCGTAGATGTGCAGCGGCTCGGCCAGGGCGTCGGGGTCGAAGCGGGCCACCACCTGGCTGCCGCGCTGGGCGTGCAGGAATTCCGCCCAGTAGCGGTTGCCGTAGAGGTGGATGGCGCCGTCCTGCGCGCGCGGGCGCACCGCCTCGGCCGCCAGCAGCCAGAGGCGCCGCTGCTCGGCCGAGGCGCGCTGGATGGGCGAGACGGCGTAGGAGGCGGCGAATGTCTCGTCGAAACTGCGGCCGGCGCAGATGGGCGAGCGGCGGCCGGCGCGGGCATTGTGCTCCGCGATTTCCTCGCTGATCACGCGCAGGAACTCATCCAGCGGCACGGCGGCCTTGCCGTAATTGTCGGGCTTGGCGGTGGGGCTGTTGCCGGTATAGGCGCCGGCGAAGGCCGGGTGCTTGGCGGCATCCTGCGCCAGGTCCCGGAAGGCGCGCTCGATGGGCTTGGCCTGGCCGTGATAGGGCGTGGTCCAATGGACCTCCACGCCCATGGTGGTCATCAGCCCCTCGGGCTCCTCATCCTTCACCTTGAAGCGGTAGCGGGTCTTCTGCCCGCCCGTGATGCGCTTGGCGGCGAATTCCCGGCCATTGTCGAGCCAGCAGAGGCGGGGGATGCCGAAGCTCTCCACCATGTCGCCGAAGGCCAGCCGCACCGCGTGCCAGGAGAGCGCGACATCCACCCGGAAGGAGAGGATCTTGCCGCTGTAGAGATCCTGGAAGGCCACCATGTGGGGGCGGCCGATGGTGCCATCCGGCCAGCGCACGAAGACATCCCAGGTGTGGCCATCGGCGTTGACGGCTTCGAGGGCGTGGAAGACGCCGCGGTCCCGCTGCTGGGCGGGGAACATGCGGCGCAGCGCATCCACGCCATCGCGCAGCAGCACGCGCTGGTGCTCGGGGATGGCCATCATGCGGCGGTGCAGGGTGCGCTCGGCCGGGATGGTCCAGCCCTCGGTGGCGGCGACGCGCTGCAGGCGGCGGTAGCAGGCGGTGAAATTGGGGCGCTCGGGGCGGAGGAAATCGCCCTTGAGCATCTCCCAGGCTTCCTCGGGGAGATCGGCGCTTTCGCGCCCGCCCGCGTGGCGCGGGGCCAGGGCGGGCAGCCAATCCTCGCGCGCCAGGCCGTGCGTCAGCTTGGCCCATTCATAGAGGCTGGAGAGCGCGATCTTCTGCTCGGCCGCGATCATCTGCATGGCCTGCACCCGGCGCTCGCCCGCGCGGACCAGCGTCTCGACGGCGTCCAGCGCCTTGAGGCGGGCCTCGGCCTTGGCCTTCTTCGTGCTGGGCTGGCGGGCGTACCAGTCCCACAGGCCCTCCGCAGCCGCGTGGGCGGGCTCCTGGGCGGCCTGATGCTCGGCGAAGGCGAGCTTGGCGCGGGCCACCATGGGCAGGACGGCCAGGTGGTACTCGACACCGCCGCCGCGCCCGGCACGCTGCCGCCAATGCGTGCCTTCCCAGGCGGGGCGCTGCCAGTCCTGGCGCTCGGCGAGGTCCGTAATGCCGCGTTTCGTGGTAGGCAGGCCGGGCAGCGCCAGCGCGGCCAGCTCCGCTGCGGAAAACCACTCGCAAGCGATGGTCTGGCCGTCGCGCGGCATCAGAGGCCCCCCTCCGCCCGCGCCTTGCGCGCGAGCGCATCGCGCCGACGGCGCAGCTCGTCTTCCTGCTCGCGGATGGCGGCCATCTCGATCAGCGGCACGTGGCGGCGCTCGATGACGGCCCAGCCGAAGGGCTCGGCCAGCAGCTCCAGCAGGCGGCGATCGCCCGTGGCCTGGACCAGGGCGAGGAAGCGCGAGAGGCCGATCGGATGGTCCTGTCGCGCCACGCTGGCATAGGCGTTCAGCATGTTCAGCGAGACCTTCTCGCCCAGCCAGGCGCTCATCCGCCCCGCGATTTCCTCGCGGGTGAACTTGCTGTCCTGCAGGGCAACGGAGACGGCGCGGGCGATCCGCGCCTCCAGCGTGGCGCCGCGCACCTGCTCAGGCGCGAAGGCGGCCACCGGCTCGGGCGGGGTCCAGTCCAGCAGGTCGGGCTGGCGGGGCGCCATCAGGCGGCCATCCGGCGGGCAGGAAGCGCGTGACTTCCCGCCCGCCGCTGCCCCACCATCCATGTCCCCCGACGATGGATGGAGAGAGTGATGAGTGAGGAATTGGAAGCGCGTGTGGCCGCGCTGGAAGCCAGGTGTGCCGAACTAGAAGGCATCGCCCAACGCGCTTTGGGGGAGGCTATGTTCGCCGGGCTCTTCGCGCCGAACGTCATCATCAGCCAGGCGCGCGCGGGCACGCTCAACATCGAGGCCATTCGTATGGTCATCGATCAGACGAGCCTGATTTGTGAGCGGGAGGGGAGCGCTTTCCTGCGATGAAGCCTGCGTTTGAAATCGCACGTTCTCGCGCCGAAGCCTCTCTTCGACTTTTGCCACCAGTTCCGCCTGAACCTCGTTGAACCAGGCCGCCGAAAGCATGGTCGTGTTCACGCCCCGCCCTCCAGCGCCCAGCCCAGGATCGCGAGGGCCCAGAGCAGCGCCCAGACGCAGACCGGGACGACGATGCCGCCGCCGATCAGCACCTGCCACCAGCGGATCGGGCGGAAATCGGCCTCACGCATGGTGGCGCTCCATCTCGCCCTCGGTCAGGCTCGGCGCCGCGCGGTCTTGCGCGGCCAGGCTCTCCGCCAGCAGGCAGGCGAGGCGCCCGATGGTCGGCCCCTCCATCACCAGATCCAACGCCAGGGCGGGCCAGAGCTGGATGCCCAGCGCCTCTTCCAGCGCCTCGAACAATTCGAGGATGTCCTGGCCGCGCAGCAGCAGATCGGTCGAGAGATCCGTGTGGCCGAGAAGGCGGCGGCCGCCCTCGTTCATGGCCTGGCCGTTGATCGCATCGCCAACGATGCGCACCAGGTCATCGTGGCAGTAGCGATCCGAGGGGGTGGTGATGCTGCCAGCCGCGTGCAGCTGCGCGTGAGCGGCGCTCATGCCGCCCTCCCGATGGCGCCCAGCACCCGGTCCTCATCCGAGAGCTTCCCCTCCAGCAGCTCCACCGCCAGCGCCTGGGCGGCCGCGTCGCTGCTCATCAGGTGGCCCAGGAACATGTCCCGCGCGCGCTTGGGCGCCTTGCGCCAGGCGGTCATCAGCCGGGCCAGGTGCTCATCATCGGCCGAGCGCGCGGGGTTCAGCCGGGGCTCCACCTCGGCGAGCGCGGCGGCGATGTTGCGGGCGGGTTCTGCCTCCCGCGTCAGGGCGGCCACCAGCTTGGCGCGGATGGCGGGCGCGGCCTTGGCGAGCGCATCCAGGGTGGCGCCATGGTCCGCCCAGCGGCTGGCGGCGAGGCGCGCGCGCAGCTCCGGCTCGATCCGGGCGCGCATGAGGTAGGTGCGCACCTGGCGGTCCGAGACGCCGAGCTTCTTGGCGGTTTCGGCGGCGAAGCTTTCGCGGCCGGGGAGCAAATGGAAGTTTTCTTCCGCTTGCTTCGACTTCCGATCCCCGCCGTGCTTCGCCTCGGGGAAGAGCGCCTCATAGATCGCTTTGCGCTTGGCCAGGAACACCGCGCGGTCCAACTCGGAAAGCTCGCGCCGCAGCAGGTTCTCATCCACCTCCAGCAACTCGGCCTGCAGCTCGTCGCCGGTGAAGATGATGGCCTGCAGGCTGGCCAGCCCGGCCACCCGCGCCGCGCTGTGGCGGTGGGCGCCCGCGATCAGGCGGTGGCACCCGCGGGAATCGGCGGGGCCGACCTGGATGGGGGTGTGCTGGCCCGTCTCGGCCATGCTGGCGGCGAGCAATTCGACATAATCGGCATCCACCGCCCGCAGGCGGTTGGCGACAATGATGCGCTCCAATGGAATTTCGAGAATTTGTGAGGACATGTTCACGCAGCGCTCCGGATTTGACGGTGTGCAGGGCGCCGGGCCGGGCTATCGTCCGCGGCGATGGAGGGCGGCCTCCGGACACCGTCAGGCGTCCAGCGGTCCGGCCACAGGGCATGCGGGGTGACTTCCAGCTCTGCCGCGATACGCGCTTCGAGGCCTGGCCAGCAGGAGCCGGGATTGAGGGCCACGCTGATCGCGGAGGGGTGGTAGCCCCAGGCTTTGGAGAGAGCTTCCAGGGAGCGGTGCTTCTTCCGCAGCGCGCCCTTGATGTCCTCCCGATGCCAGCCCTTGGGCTGCTGCTCTGCCATTCACCCCACCCCTCTGGTGCGCGCCCGCGCGCCAGCGGCGCGGGACGAAAATTCGTGTTCCTGAGACGGAACATAGACGAAATTTCGATGTCATCAAGCGAGAAATCGCTTCCCAGTTCGGCCTTGCGGAATTCCGATGCGGGAAGGCGGCTAAGCTTTTGTGGAGGCTTGGTTATTCATGGCGGTTGCCGCGAAAAATCGTCCTGATACGCGACTTCCCAGTTCCGGCGTGGATCTGGGAAGCGAAAAACGGGCGGAGCGCCTGCGCGAGGCTGTTCAAGCGGCCGGAGGCACCGCGGAAGTGGCGAAGCTCACCGGAATTCCGCAGAGCACGCTGAGCGGCTATCTCACCGGCGGAGAAATGAAGCTCTCAAACACCACGGCCATCGCCGCGGCTACCGGCGTCCGCCTGGAATGGCTCGCCACCGGCGCCGGTCCGATGCTCCCCGATGGCACTGGCTTCGCCGAGGAACCCGCGGCCTTCGCCGCCGCGATCCCCCGTCCGGCCCCCTCCGACGATGTACTGATCTCGCGCTATGACGCCCGCGCCGCGGCCGGCCTGGTCGCGACCGAGAACACCAGCTACCCGGTCGAAAAAGTGCTGTTTTCCGGGGATTTCATCCGCAACAAGCTGCGCCGGAAGCCCGAACACCTGGCCCTGATCGAATGCGCCGGGGACAGCATGGAGCCCACCCTCCTCAACGGGGATGAGCTGCTGGTGGACACCTCTCCCACCAACATCCGCCACGGCTCAATCTACATCCTTCGCGTCGGCGGCGCCCTCATGGCCAAGCGCATACAGCCCCGACTGGACGGCACCGTGATGATCCTGAGCGACAATCCGAGATACCCGCCCGAGGTCCTCACTCCATCGGACGCCACGCCGCTGGACGTGGTCGGAGAGGTCCTCTGGCGCAGCGGCACCCTGCGCTGAGCCCCCGTTTTAGAAGCCTCTAAGAGCCTCTTCACCAGCCGCCGGCCATTTCCGATTTCTGTTGGCGAAACCCAATTTTTCAGGCTGATTTCCGGAATTGGGTTTGCTGACTGCAGGCGCCGCTCGCCAGGGCGAAAACCAAATTTTTTCGGTCGCTTATCCCGGATCATCCCGCGTCATCCCGGTTGATCCCGGATTTCCGGTTTCAAATGTCGGTCATCACCGGCCCTCGGCGGATCGCCGCCGCGTGCTGGATGGGATTTTCCATGTGGCCCTCACCCGTTGCGTCTGGGCGGAGATGCCGGCCCGCTTCGGCAAGCCCGACACGGCGCGGCGGCAGTTGCGGCGCTGGATGAAGGCGGGCGTGCTGGATCTCTGGCTCGTCTCGGCGGCGAGCGAGGCGTTCGAGAGTCTCCGCGAGCGGATCTGCCGGGCCTGGCGCCGGGTGGCGCGCGGGGCCACGATCAGCTCGCTCCTGCTCGCGAAGAATCTCGGCCTATGGGCGGCCCTGCCCTGCGCGCCCTGCCACCTGCCCGATCCGACTTTGTCCGAAATGGTCAAGAAGCTGGTGGATCGGCATATCCGCGACCCCTGGGCGGCGCCGCGGGGCTTCTTTGGCCTGGCTGGACGGCTGCTGAAACAGGCCGGCGGGAATATGCGGCGCTGGCGGGTGCGGTGAGGCGGACGCCGCGTCAACTCCGCATGGGGCTCAGCGCGCTCCGGTCAGTTCCGCACGCGCGTCGAAGTCCGGCGCAGATCATAGACGATCTGGCATTGGCCGCGGCCGGGATGGCTGCCGGTGAAGCGACGCGCATTGTTCGCCCCCTCGAAGATCTGCCCCGTGCCCGGGCCGAAGGTGCCAAAGCGCGGCAGCGTCACCGCGCCATTCGCCCCCACCGTCGCCTCCAGCGGCGGATCGCCCGGCAGGCTGGTGATTTCGAGGCGGTTGCCGCGCAGCACGGCGGTGACGCGCGTCTGGCCGGAACGGCCGGTGGTCTGGCATTCCTGCTGGCGGATGCCCTCATAAATGCCGTCATGCGGGCTGGTGCGCTGGGCCGCCGCCGGCAGCGCGAGGGAGGTGATCAGCAAGGCCAGCCAAAGACGTCGCATGATTCAACTTCCGAAGCGGTTCGTGCGCGGGAACCCATTGGGCGGCGCCTTTCCGGCCCCGGCCCGATTGCCGCGCCAGGTGGTGAGGTCCGGCTCGACCCGCATCCGGTCGCCCAGGCGCCAGCTCAGGCCCTCGGCGCGCAGGAATACCTTGGCATCGGCCAGGCCGCCATCCTTGTAGGATTGCAGCTGCACGCCGCGGCCGCGCGTCATCACCGGCAATTGCTCAATGGGGAAGACCAGCAGCTTGCGGTTCTCCCCCAGCACGGCGACGTGATCGCCCTCGGCCGGGATGCAGAGCACGGCGCGGGTCGCCCCCTCCAGCACGAGGATCTGCTTGCCGGTGCGCTTCTCGGCCAGCAATTCGCTGCCCTCGACCAGGAAGCCCTTGCCATCGGCGGCCGCCACCAGAAAACGTGCCCCTTCGGCGGGCAGGAACATGGCCAGCACGCCATCCTCATTGGGCAGGTCCAGCATCAGGCGCACGGGCTGCCCATCGCCGCGGCCGCGCGGCAGCGTGTCGGCCCGCAGCGTATAGGCCTTGCCATTGCTGCTGAAGAGCACGAGGCGGTCGGTGCTTTGGGCGTGCAGGCGGAAGGCCAGCTGGTCGCCCTCCTTGAAGCGCAGCTCCGCATCCTCGGCCAAATGGCCCTTCAGCGCGCGGATCCAGCCCTTCTCGGAGAGCACGATGGTCAGCGGCTCGCGCTCGATGAAGGCACTTTCATCCACCACCACCGCTGGCAGGCCGGTGCCGATGGCGGTGCGGCGGCTGCCAAGCGCGCCCTCGCCGAACTTCTTCCGCGTCTCCTCGATCTCGGCGGCGATGGCGGCCCAGCGCTTGCCCTCGGAAGCAAGCAGCGCCTGCAAGCCCTTCTGTTCCTTCACGAGCTTCGCGTGCTCGCGCTTGATCTCCATCTCCTCCAGCCGGCGCAGCGCGCGCAGCCGCATGTTGAGGATGGCTTCCGCCTGCACTTCCGTGAGGCCGAAGGCCGCCATCAGCTTGGGGCGAGGCTCATCCTCGGTGCGGATGATGCGGATCACCTCATCCAGGTTGAGATAGGCGATGAGGTAGCCGTCCAGCACCTCCAGCCGGCGCGCGATGGCGGCCAGGCGATGGTTGGTCCGGCGCAGCAGCACCACATGGCGGTGGTCCAGCCAGGCGCGCAAAGCCTCGCGCAGGGACATGACGCGCGGCGTGCGGTCGGCATCCAGCACGTTCATGTTCAGGCTGAAGCGGCTTTCCAGCTGCGTCGCGCGGAACAGCGTCTCCATCAGCACGGCGGGGTCCACCGTGCGGTTGCGCGGCTCCAGCACCAGGCGGACATTCTCGGTGCTCTCATCGCGCACATCGGCCAGCAGCGGGAGCTTCTTTTCCTCCAGCAGCAGCGCGATCTGCTCGATCAGCTTGGATTTCTGCACCTGATAGGGGATTTCGGTGATCAGGATGGTCCAGGCGCCGCCCTTGGCCTTTTCCACTTCCCATTTCGCGCGCAGGCGGAAGCCGCCGCGGCCCGTCGCATAGGCTTCCGCGATGCTTTCGGCGCTTTCCACCAGCACGCCGCCGGTCGGGAAATCCGGGCCGGGCACATGGGTCAGCAATTCGGCGTGGCTGATCTCGGGGTTGGCGATGAGTGCGAGGGCCGCGCCACACAGCTCGCCCGCATTGTGCGGCGGGATGCTGGTGGCCATGCCGACGGCGATGCCCGTCGCGCCATTGGCCAGCAGGTTGGGGAAAGCCGCCGGCAGCACCACCGGCTCGCGATCCTCGCCATCATAGGTGGCGCGGAAATCCACCGTGTCCTCGTCAATGCCCTGCAACAGGGCTTGCGCCACCTCGGTGAGCCGCGCCTCGGTGTAGCGCATGGCGGCCGCGTTATCGCCGTCGATATTGCCGAAGTTGCCCTGGCCTTCGACGAGGGTGTAGCGCGCGGCGAATTCCTGCGCCTGACGCACCAGCGCGTCATAGATCGAGGCATCGCCATGCGGGTGATACTTGCCCATCACATCGCCCACGATGCGCGCGCATTTCTTGAAGCCCGAATCGGGATCGAGCTTCAGCTGGTGCATGGCCCAGAGCAGGCGGCGATGCACGGGCTTCAGCCCATCGCGCACATCCGGCAGGGAGCGCGCCATGATGGTGGACATGGCATAGGCCAGGTAGCGCTCGCTCAGCGCCTCGCCCAGCCGCGTGTCGCGGATTTCGCCGCCTTCCTTCAGCCCATCACTCGCCATTGGCACCCGGTCCCGTCATCAAGCCAGCCGGTCCTGCAGCCGCTCCCGCGCCGGGGGCAAGGGGCGGTGCTGCAGCCCGAAGGCATCCCGGGTGAGGAAGAAGCCTGTCACGCGGAGTCCCGCAAGCCATTCCTGCACATCGGAGGGCTGCGTGGCATCCCGCAGGAAGGCCGGCAGGGGCAAGAGGCGCTCGGCATAGGGTGCCCCCGCCTCCGCACTCACCGCCCGGCCGGATTTGGGGGAGACATAGGCGAGGTTCTCCGTGGCGCCGGTGGCGGCGCAGGCGGTGAGGTCCAGGCCATAGCCCAGCTCGGCCAGCAGGGTCGCTTCCCAATGGACCAGCAGCGGAAGGGCGTGCTCGGGGCCGCGTGCCAGGGCGGCGATCACGCCGACCAGGCCGTGGAAGCTGGCGGGATGAGCGATGCGCTCCGGCAGGGCGCCCTCGGCCACGGCGCAGGCCGAGGTCAGGACGGAAAGGGCCAGCGCGTCATCCAGGGCGAGCGAGGCCGCGGCGTGCACCATCTCGCCGGAGAGGCTGCCGAGTTGGTCCGCGAGGCGGGCGACCCAGCGGGCCTCGATGAGATTGCCGGGCTGCCAGAGGGCGGCCTGGGTGCGCGAGGCGCCGCCTTTGGCGAGGCCGGCGTGGCGGCCCATGGCCTCGGTCAGCACGGTGACCACGGCGCCGCCTTCGCCATGCGGGCGGGTGGCGAGGACGATGGCGGGGGCGTTCCATTCGAGGGACATGAAACGTATTTCCTATCCACTCGTCACGGGGCTGCTGTCAGGCTGCGTTCCTTGCAACCCATTCGACCAGTTCCACGGGTGAAGCAGTCGCCCCGTCGCCGCCAGCCGCCTTTATGTCTGCCGCGTGCTGCTTTGCTCTGTGCCCCGTCGTATAAATCAAAAATGGCTGAACAGAACCACGCCCCCGCAGCTGCTTTAGCAGATCAATTCCAGCATTTGAATTGCTCTTCCCACCCTCGACTCGGCCCATATCAGACACAATGACGCGTATGCCAGGCCGATTTTCGGCAATATATAAACCTTCTTCCGTAGATTTTGCAATTACGACTTCAATACCACGCCGCTGCAGCTGATCAACCTCCCATGCGTTGTTTTCAGGGTTGTCGTCCACCCACAACATCGATATCGACGGAATTGGTTGGTGCTGCGCAAAAGTGGCATCTGCCGGAACCATTGGCGCGTCCGAAGCTGCTACAAGCTTGCGCAGTTCAATTACCTGATTTTGTAAATCTGCAATTTGCGCACTGAACTGTTCAGCTGTTGACTGAACCGTCAACTCTTGTCCGGCTATCTTTAGAGTAAAGCTCCTGCTTTCTAGAATTTTAGTCAATATCGGAAATAAACGCCACAAAACAATTCCTGCCCCTATCGACCACAGGAGCGGTATAAGCGTGGATACTAACTTGGAAAAATCATCCATTGAGTGGCCTCCGCTGTACGGTTCGGCTGTTTTTGTACGCTTATAACGCAGACTTACCCCTCATCCTCCAGCCCCAACGCCCGGATCCGCCCGCTCTCCTCATCCCAACCCGGCCGTTCCTTCACGTTCAGGAACAAATGAATCGGCCGTTCCAGCAGCGCCGTCAGCTCCAGCCGCGCACGCCGCCCGATCTCCTTGATCCGCGCGCCCCCCTCGCCGATCAGGATGGCCTTCTGCGTGGCCCGCGCGATGTAGATGGTGCAATCCACCCGCGCGCTGCCATCCGGCCGCTCGGTCCA
>JAIYDS010000240.1 GCA_027487385.1 Acetobacteraceae bacterium
CACCGGCCCGGTCGCCGCCGTGGCCCTGGAGGGAAACGGCTAAGGGCCCGGGCCGAATGGCACTTCGGCCAGGGCCCTGACTACTGCCGCGGCTGCGCGGCGCTCGATCGCGACTGCGGTCTCGCCTGTCCCTACGCCGCCCACGCCCCCGCCAGCGTGGAGGGCGCCGCGTGCTGGTCCGCCGGCACGACCTGCGCCACGGCAACCATGGCCGGCCTCGATCTCGACATGCCGGTCGCGCTCGCCACCGCCCGCGAGATGGGCGCCTCCGGCTGGGCCGCGGCAGAACTGCTGCTGGCCATGCGCATGGGCCTCGCCGCCGGCAGCGCCGCGCGGCGCACTGATCCCCCCGGGTCCTGACCACCACACTGACGCAGGAGGCGTGACGCATGGCGGATAGCACGCGCCGCGTCTCCGTCCGGCTGTCGCTGGACGACGCTGCCCGCGTAAAGCAGGAGCTGCGCGAGGTCGGCGAGACGGGCCAGCGGAGCCTGGAGCGCATTCGGGGCGGGGCCGATCGTGCCTCCCGCGCGCTCGACCTGCTCGACGTCGCCGTGCGCGGCGTGCAGATCGCCGGCCTCGCCGCCGGGCTGCGCGCCGTGGTCGTCGCCGGCGACGCGCTCACCCAGTCGATGGGCCGGCTGAACACCGCGCTCGGCTCCGTCGAACGTGCCGGCGAGATCTACGACCGCCTCTATCGCGACAGCCTGCAGACCGGCCTCGCTGTGCGGGAGAGCGTCGACGCCTTCGCCCGCTTCTCGATCGCGGCGCGGGAGATCGGCGCCACCTCCGACCAGGTCGCCACGCTGGTCGGCGGGCTCCAGCGCATTGCCATCGCGTCGGGCACCTCGCAGCAGGAGATTGCTTCCAGCACCCAGCAGCTCGCGCAGGCGCTGGCGTCGGGCACGCTGCAGGGCGACGAGCTGCGGTCGATCCTGGAGGGCCTGCCCACGCTCGCGCAGGCGCTGGCGCGCGAGCTCGGCGTCTCTATTGGCGAACTGCGCAAGCTCGGCTCCGAGGGCAAGCTCACCGCCGACACGGTGTTTCCGGCGCTGCTGCGTGCCGTCGAGCGGCTGAACGGCGAGTTCGAGCGGGCGCCGCTCTCCGTCGGCCGCGCCTTCGGGCAGCTCACCGCCGCCGCCGACCAGTTTCTGGCGCGGCTCGACCAGGCGATCGGCTTGTCCAACGCCCTGGCGCGGGCGCTGTCCGGCGCTGCCCGCGTGCTGGACGGGGTGCGCCGCGGCTCGGGCTTGCTGCTCCCCTCCGAGCAGGAGGCGGACCGTCGCGCCCAGGCCGAGGCGCTGCGCGCCCAGATCGCCCGCCTCGAGGCGGAGAGCGACGGCCGCGACAGCCTCCGCTCCCAGCCGCGCCGCGGTTCGATCCAGGGCGGGCTCGTCGGCGCCGCACAGCAGCAAGCCGGCGTGGACCGCGCCGCGCGCCTCGAGGAACTCCGCCGGCAGTACAGCGAACTCCAGGAGGAAATCACCCGCGGCGAGGCCGCCGCCGGCGAGCGCCAGCGCACTGAGCAGGAGGCCGCGGCTGGCCAGGCCGCCGAGGCCCGTCGCCGCCGCACCGCCGCGGATGCCGAGGAACTCCGCAAGGCACTGGACGACCGCTTCCGGATCAACAGCGAGTACGAGGACCGCGTCCGCCGCCTGCGCGAGGCCGAGGCCGCGGGCGGCATCACCGCGGCCGATCGGACCCAGCTGGAGACGCTCGCCCTCCGGGAACGCGACGAGGCCCTGCGCCGCATCGAGGGCACCACCCGGCGCGTGGCCGCCATCCCGCGCCCCGACCGCGAGGCGGAGCGCGAGATCAACGACATCATCCGCGAGCGCGAGCGGCTGATCCAGAACAACGAGAATGCCCAGGAGCGCTACACCCGGCGTCTCGAAACCCTCGGCCGGCTGGTGGAGCGCTCCGAGCGCATCGGCCGGCCCATCCCCGACGAAACCGTCTCGCGCGAGGCCAATGCCGCGCTGGAGGAGCTGGAACGCAGCCAGCAGCGTGTGCAGCAGGCGACCGAGCGCACCAGCAACACGGCGCGCGAACTCGGCCTGACCTTCTCCTCGGCCTTCGAGGACGCGATCATCAAGGGCGAAAGCTTTTCGAAGATCCTCCAGGGCATCCTGCAGGACATCGCCCGCATCGTCGTGCGCCGCACCATCACCGAGCCGCTCGGCACGGCGGTGACCTCCAGCCTCAGCGGCTTTGACTTCGGCTCGATCTTCTCGGGGATTGGATCGGCGCTCGGCGGGCTGTTCCGCGCCGAGGGCGGGCCGGTGGCGGGCGGCCAGCCCTACATCGTGGGCGAACGCGGGCCCGAATGGTTCGTGCCGAACCGCAGCGGCACGGTGCTGCCCAATGGCATGGCGCCGGGCGGGCCGGTCATCAACCAGAGCATCACCATCGATGCGCGCGGCGCCGATGCCGGGGTCGAGGCGCGGCTGCGCGTGCTCTCGGCGCAGATCGTGCGGCAGGCGAGTGCCGCCACGCTCGACGCCATCCGCCGCGGCGGCAGCGCCACCTCCATCGTGCGGGGATAGGGCAGATGACGGAATACGCCTGGCCCGCCGTGCTGCGGCCGTCGCGGCTGAGCTTCTACCTGCAGCACAACACGCTGCGCTTTGTCTCGCCCGTCACCCGCGCCACGCAGGTGCTGCGGCGCGAGGGGGCGCGCTGGGTGGCGGAGGCGAGCTTCGAGCCGCTGGGCCGCGTGCAGGCCGGGGTGATGGACGGGCTGCTGGCAGCACTGGCCGGCTCCGCCAACACCGTCCGCATCTGGGACTGGCGGCGCGAATACCGCACCGGCGATCCGCGCAGCCAGGGCGACGTGCCGACCGGGCCGTACAGCTTCTCGGACGCCACCATCTTCACGGACGGAACCGGGTTGGTGGTGGGATCCGGCAACCCGTCGCTGGCGGCCGGTGCGCCGCGTGGGGCGCTGTCGATCGTCACGCAGGGTTGGTGGCCCAGCACGGTCGCCGTCGGCGCAGGCGACTACATCGGGCTGGACGGCCGGCTCTACATCGCCACCGCCGCGGTCGCCGCCTCCGGCGCGGGCACCGCCACCATCGCCATCGCGCCGCCGCTGCGCGCCGCGGTCGTGGTTGGGGAGCCGCTGACCCTCTCCCTGCCGAGCGTGCCGATGCGGCTGGTGTCGGACGACGAGGCAGCCAACCCAACGCGGCCGGGGCCCTTCGCCGCGGTCACCATCCGCCTCGAGGAAGCTCTGTGATGTCCGGCACCCCGCGCCTCAGCAACCAGGCGGCATCCGCGGCGACCGCGCCGGTCGCCACGCCGGTCGTCCTGGTCGAGCTCGACTTCGCCACCGGCCCCTTTCGCGTCTGGACCGGGCTCGGGCCGCTGGACTGGGCCGGGAAGGTGTTCGAGGGCGCCGGCAGCATCGGCGCCATCTCGGATGTGGA
>JAIYDS010000119.1 GCA_027487385.1 Acetobacteraceae bacterium
GTCTGGATGCCGATGGTGAAGCCCTCGGCCTGGCGCACCTCGATGTTGCTGCTGTCGCAATTGCGCAGCACGATCCCGATATCGCCGAAATCCTGCCAGTCGCTGATGGTGGCGCGGATGACGCGCAGCCCCTGGTAGAGCTTCGTCGCGTTGCGCACCGCGCCACCATCGCCGATGGTCAGCGCCGCCTGTCCGCCTGGGCCCGCATAGAGGATGCTGCCGCGCATCGTCAGGCCCGCCGCGCCCCCGGGGAGCATCAGCGGCATGGTGGTGCGGAAGGTGCCCTCGGTGAGGATGAGGTGCTTGCCCGAGGCGCCGGCCGCGTTCATCGCGGCTTGCAAGGCGGGGCCATCATCCGTCACGCCATCACCCACCGCGCCGAAGTCGCGGCTGCTCAGCGTCTCGGCCAGCTTGTCCTCGACGCTGCGCGGCACGGCGCCGGGGAAGGCGGCGGCGATGGTGCCGGTGCGGTCATAGGCCATCACCTCGCCCAGCGCATCGAAGCCCAGCAGCTTCTCGGCGCGAGCGGGACGCAGCGGCAGCACCATGCCGGAGGGCGCTTCGGAGGGGTCCAGGCGGATCGCGCCCTGGATGTCGTCCCGCACCTCCTGGAGTGCCGCCACCTGGCGGTCCAGCTCGTCATTCAGGGTCATGGCGCGCAGCACGCCGTTCGACTGGAAATCCGTGACGCGCTCGATGGTGAGGCGGCGCATGATGGTCAGCCGCGTGCCGGCGGCCGGCGGCTCGGCGTAGCGGATGGTGCCACCGGCCGACTGCCCCGCGCCCTCGATGGTGTAGCCGAAATTGGCCGGCGCGTTGTTGCCGAGCACCTCGATGTCGCCCTGCTCGAAGATCGGGAAGGGATAGGTGAAGGCGGTCTGCACGCCGTCGGCGACGTAGTGCACGCGCGGCGCGATATCGCCGATGCGGATGTGCTCGGACATCATGGGCTCCGGAATGGGGGGGAAAGAAAGGACTGCGTCAGTCGAGCAGGTTGCGCACCGCATTCCCGAAGCTCGGGATGGCGCGCAGCACGCTGGTCAGCGAGGCGTCGGGGTTGAGCAGCGAGGCGCGGCCGGAGGAGAGGCGCGCGCGAAACAGCGCATCGCTGTCCGCCTGGCCGGCCGCGGCATCGGCGCGCAGCCCCTGGCTGACGGCCGCGGCGGAGCCATCATTCACCGCGAGCCCGCCGCCGGCGAGGCGCGCGCGCGCCGCGGCGACGGTGCGGGCCACCTGCTCGCCCCGCGCCCGCGCCTCGGCCTGCTGCTGCAGCGTCAATTGCTGCTGGCGCGCCCCCTCCTGCTGGCGGGTGATCTCGGCCTGGGCGCGTTGGGTCGCCGCCTGCTGCTGGGCGCTGCGATTCTGCGCGTAGAGCCCGACACCCGTGGAGGCGAGGGCGGCGAGGGAAGACAAAGCGGCCATCAGTCGGTCGTCCTCATGTCGGTGGTGGCGGAGAGCAGGGTGAGCGGCAGGGGCGCCTGGCCCGTGATGCGCCAGAGCGGGCGCATCGCATCGCGCCGCCAGCCCAGGGCGGCCAGGCGCACATCGCCGCTGAAACGCGGCGGCGGGGCGTCCAGCAGCGGCGTGTCCAGCCGGCGGAAAGGAACGGGGCTTGGGCCGCGCCCGAGATCCACCTCCAGCGCCGCCGTCTCCAGCAGCCGGAAGCTGACAGAGACCAGACGCAGCGGCGCGGCGCGGGCGCCGATGGCGGTGTTCAGCTCCGGCGGCAGGGGTTCGATCTCATGGGCGTAGCTGAGGCCGATCTGCGTGGTGAGCGCGGGCGGATCGAGGGTGACGGCACCTTGCGAGACCACCGCATCCTGGCGAGGCGCGCCATCGGCCAGCACGCCGACCGTGGCACCCTCCAGATGGTTCAGGCCGGTCCAGCGATCCTGCGCGGCGGCATTGCTCCCCTCCAGCGCCGCGTCCAGGCCGAAGCCGGGCTCGAAGCGCTCCAGCCGCGTGCTGCCCTGGCGGAGCACGGTGACATAGACGCGGCCATCCAGCTCGGCCAGGCCGGCGAAGGCGCCGGCGGTCTCCTGCCGCGTCCAGGCCGTCACCTGCTCGGCGCGGAACAGGGTGAGGGTGGCGAGGCCGCCATCCTCCATCACCACATGCAGCAGGCGCTGCGCCTGGTCATAGGCCATGGCGACCGGATTGCGGATGAGATGTGCCGCGACCAGGCCCAGGTCATTGGACTGATAGGCCTGCTGCACATCGGTATAGGCGAATTCGTGGATCGCCCCTCCGCTCCGGGCGGCGAAGATGGTGCTGCCATCCACATCCACCGGCTGGATCATGCGCGTGGCACTGCTGCCGATGCGCGTCTGCCGGTTCAACTGGATGGAGGAGGGTGTCAGCGGCTCGCCGCTCACCATCCATTCGCCGCCCGTGGTGAAGACCTGAAGATGCCGGCCGGAGAAGACGCCACGAATGGCGTTCACCTGGTCGGAGAGCAGGCCGAACTCGATGCCCTGGTCATCGAGCCCCGCGCCCTTGTCGAAATTGAACAGATCGCCCGAGCGTGACAGCCAGAGGCGATTGGGCAGATCCCGCGCGCCGCCGATCACCAGGCGATCCTGGTGGAAGCAGGCGCAGACGGGCCAGCCGCGCAGCGGGCTGAAGGCCGCCTCCTCCCAATCGGCGCTGGCGGCCGTGTCGGGCAGTGCCTCGTTCAGGGTGAGCGTGGCCTGGTTGCCGGCGGTGATGGCGCCCAGCACGCCCAGCCGCCCGCGAAAGCGGAAGGGCGTGCCGGTATGCGCCGCCTGGAACACGCTGGCCGAGGCGGTGAGGGTAACGCTGCCCGTGGTGCCGCTCGGCGTCAGGCTGATGGCCGGATCGGCGAAGCGGTAGGTGGGCAACAGCGCGCGCGGCCAGGTGGTGAGCGCCCAGCTGGTGTGGCTGCTGCGCGTGAGGCGCCGCGCTTCGATCTCCGGATGGCAGATCAGCAGCGTATCGGCGCTTTGCGTGAAGGCGAGCTGCGGCAGCTGCGCGGTGCTCCAGGGCGCGCTGCCCAGCGCCACCAGCGCATCGTTCAGCCAGACGCTGAACTGGCCAGCCGTGAAGACCAGCAGATAGGCCTGCTCGGTGTTGAATTCGAAGGCGAGCAGCCGGGCTGGCCCGGGCAGCGTCGCGATATGGCGCAGCCCGGGGCGGCGCGTGACACCGCCGGTCGGCTGGATGAAGACATTGCGCAGCCGGCGGGCGCCATTGGCATAGGCGCGCAGATCGGCGCGGCCCAGCAGCTCGGGCGCCAGCTCGCCCGCGGTGAAACTGGATTTGGTCTGGCGGGAGGCGGCCATGGCGTCAGCCCCGTGCGCGGATCAGCGGGAAGCCGTCCAGCGCCTGGGTGGTGGCCTGCTGGCTGTCGGCGCGGCGCGCGGCGCGCAGCTCGGCCTCGGCCTGGTTGAAGAGGATCTGCGCGCGAGCGCTGCTCTCGGTGAGCGGAATGCAGAATTCGGCGGAGAGGCGGGCCACGAGGGCGGCGGCAAAGAAGGCCGGGAAGCTGCTTTCATGGGGCAGGAAGATGTAGGTCAGCGTCACCTGCTCGGCATCGCAATGCAGCCGGTCCTCGAAGAGGCGGTAGTTGAGACCGCGGCCGAGGCTGGGGCCCCCGGCGGACAAGGCGCGGAGAAAGTTCGGTGGCAGCTGGAAGGCGTATTGGAAATCGGCGCTGGGCGTGCCGGCGAGGCGCGGCAGGCTGGCCTGGCCGGTGGCGAAGCTCCAGGGATGCGCGGAGATCAGCGCATCACGAATGCCGGCATAAAGGCCCGAGGCGATCTCCGCCTCGGCGGTGCCCTCATCCATCGAGGCGATGGCCTGCGCACCGATGCGCAGCAGGGCGCGCGAGCAGAGTTCGAGCGCGGTGAGCGCCATGGCGGAATCTCCGGGGGAGGGTGGAACAAAAGCGGCGGCCCCCGGGAGAGGGCCGCCTGGACAGAATCCGGCCGCAAGGCGGCCGGCGTCGCCCAACCGGGCGCATGGCCCGGCGCGACAGCCGCGCGGCGAAGCCAAGCGCGCGGAGCGCGCGCCCGGCGTCTGAGGGCGCTATTCTTTGCAGCGCATCCGCACGACGCCGGCATCGTCAATGAGACACGCGCCCTGGCTCATCATGCTGTTGACGAAATGCGCGGCGCGGTCGCCATGCCAGGTGACGTCGGTGGTGATCTCCGCCGCCGCCGCATGGCCGATCGCCGTCTTGTGGAAGAAGTAGCAGGAGCGGATCGTGCCGGTCTTGGTCAGGCCGGTATGCGGGATCCAGGTGGCGCCCAGCCACTGCTTCGCCTGCATCCCCTTCCAGGGCAGGTTCGCATCGCCGACGTAGTCGGCGTTGGAGAATTCGGGCAGCGTCAGCAGCTCGCTCCACTGCTTCCAGCCGACCACGGCATAGCGGTTGCCGTCATCGGGCACATCCATCGCGCCCAGCATCTCGAAGGCCAGCAGGACCTTGGCGCGCGTCATGCCGTCATTGTCGGTCTGGCCGGATTGGGTGCCCACCGCCTCGCGCGTGCCGAGGTCGAGCGCGTTGATGATCAGCTCATCCGTCTTGCGGCCCAGCGCATGCGCGCCGGCGGAGGCGAGGACGCCGATCTCATCCGCATTGGTCTTCAGCTCGTCGAGCTTGTCGATCCAGTCCCCCGCGTAATGGTCCTGCAGGAAGCAGGAGACGGCGGAGTATTCGAGGTTCATCACGGGCACCACGTTGTTGCGCGCCTTGGACGTGGCGGTGCCGCGGCCGACGCGCTGGAAGATGGTGCTGGCGCCCTTCACATTGGACTTGCTGCGGATGGCCGGGCGCAGCTTGCTGCCCTGGCGCTGATAGGCCTCATGCACTTCGGCCTGGAACTGCGTGGCGAAAGCCTGGTCGATGGAACCGGACATGGGGGGTCTCCAGAAGGAGGTTTTCGGGGAAGGCGCGCCTTGCGGTTGGCCGTGTCCGGGCCGCTTGGCGCGCCGCATCCGCGCGCCCGCTGCTGCGGGTTTTGCGTGGATGAAAGGGGGCGCCCGCCGCGGCGCGGAGCCGGGTCCGTCAGCCTGCGGCGGGCGCGGCCGCTGATCCGGAGAGGAGGGGACGGATCAGCGGCCAGGCAGGGCGGGCGCGCGACGTCATCGCGTCTGCGCGGCGCTCGCCCTGCAACTCAGCGAGGGCGGGATGCCAGGTGGCAAACAGGCCTCCGGCGGCTGGGGCCGAGAGGCCCCAGACCCCAGGTTCTTGGGCGCGGGTTCAGCTGCCGACCAGCTTGCGGAAGCCTTCCGTGACGCGCTTCACGAATTCCGGCTCGCGCGAGCGCCAGTAGCGGGGGTCGCGCATCAGGCGGCGCAGCTCGCCCTCATCGAGCATTTCGGGCGGCTCCGCGTTCCGCTCCATGCGCGGCTCGTCGCCACGCATCATGCGCTCCAGCGCCAGCACGCCCTCCTCGGTGGTGGAGAGCGCCTCCAGCACGCCGGGCGGCAGGTTCGCGGCACCCCAGGCCTTGAGCTGGGCGGCGACACGGCGGAAGCGTTCCTCGCCGCCGAAATGGGCGCGCAGCCGCTCGGCCTGGCGATCGGCTTCGAATTGCTGCGCGGCCTCGGCCACCAAGGGCAGCAGCCGCTCGGCCGCCAGGTCATAGAGGAGCTGCACCTGCTCGCAGGAGAAGCCGGCTTCGTGCAGGCGCTGGTTGATCTCGGGATCCGGGCCGCACAGCTCATGCTTCGGCTGCACCTGGTAGCCATCCGGGCTGTCCGGGATGTTCATCATCTCGCGCCAGCGGCGGCGCTCCTCCTCATCGGCCTCCGGCGCCGGGCGGGCGGCGCGCTGCGACATGCGGCGCTCCAGCTCGCGATAGCTCTTCAGCAGGGCGTCCACGCGCAATTCGCCGCGCTCGGCATCCCAGAATTTCTCCGGCACCTCGGCCGGGCGGGCGCCGGGCGCGCTGGCCGGCGTGCTGACCATCGCGGTGTCGAGCAGGTTGTCGGGCATGTTCGGGGTCACTCCGGTTGAGCCAGGGGGGCGAGTGCGGGGGCGAGGATTTCGGCGGGTGCGCCCAGGGTGCGGGCCAGCCAGCGGGCGGCGGCCGGCGCATCCACCTGTGCGGCGGCGGCCTCGCCCATCTTCGAGACGGCATCGAGGAAGAGCAGCGTGTTCGCCGCATCGGCGCGGCCCTGCACGCGGGCCAGCGGGCTCTCATAGCGCAGCGCCACGCGGCCCTGGTCGAGCAGGACCGGCGGGATCTCGCCCCGCCGCGCCAGGATGGCGAGGCTGCGGGCGATGAGCGGCGTCAGCAATTCCGTCTGCAGCCTTCCATAGGTGGCGCCGAGCAGCCGCGCGCTTTCGGCGCTGCGCTCCAGCACCTCGGTCGCGGTCATGCGCTGGTCACGCGGGGCGCCCAGCCGGTCGGCCAGCAGCGCCGTGCGGATGCGCTGGCGGAGGTCGTTCAGCACCAGCTGCGAGACGTCGAAATTGCCGGGGGCGGCGAGCGGCGTGAGCCCCGCGCTGCCAGGCGCCTTGGGGATGATGGCGCCGGGGGTGAGCTGCACCGTCGCCGGGTTCAGCACGCCGTCATCTTCCGCCTGCCAGATGCCGGTGACGGCGATGGAGGCGTTCTTCAGCACCAGCTCCACCACGCGATTGGCGGTGCGGATATCGGGCAGGGCCTTGATCACCGGGCCGCGGCCATAGGTCTCGCCCGGCGCCTTCAGCCAGCGGAAGGCGATGAAGGGCGCATCGGCGAAGCGGCCCTGTGCCACGAAGATCGGCGCCTTCAGCCCGGCCGCGTCAAACACCGCGGCATAGCGATGGCCCGAACCATCGGGCCAGACCGCTTCGATCAGGCGGTGCCGCACCGGATCGGGCTGATCCGCCTCGGCCGCCGCCTCGCGCTGCATCGCCGCGGGGATTTCGGCGAAGGGGAAGCGGCGCAGCATCTCGGAGGTGGTGATTCGCGCCTCGCGGAAGACGGTGTCGAGGCGGCCGCTCGGGCCCTCCTCCAGGATCGCGCTGCGCACCGGCACGGCGGAGAAGCGCAGGCCCGTGCTTTCGCCGGGAGGGGCCTCCTCCACCAGCATGATGCCGGTGCCGGTGATGACCAGGTCCAGGAAGGCCTGGTGCATCTCCATCGCGAAATTGGAGCGGTCCAGATGGGATTGCAGCGTCTCGGCCGCGGTCTCCAAAGCGGCGGCCTGATCGCCCTCGGCCTCGCCGCGGGCGGGGGCCAGGCCGAACCAGCGGGACCAGGGCGGCGTCAGCTCGGCGAGCAGGGAGGCGGCGAGCTGCTCGGCGGCATCGGCGGCGGTCGCGTCATACAGGCTCGCGGCCTCGTGCGGTGCCGGCAGCACATGGGCATAGGCGTCGCGCCAATTGGACTCGTGCGGCCGGCGGCGGCCAAGCGCCTGGTCATGCCGGGTGAGGATCTGCTGGGGGGTCATGGGCCTCACTCGCCGAGAAGGGATTTGCGGGTCAGCGTGATGGGCAGGGGCGCCAGCACGCCGCGCGCGGAGGTGGCGATGGTCCCGGGGATGCCCTGGCGGGCGGCGGCCCTACCCGCGATGCGCGAGGCCTCGGCGGACTGCGCGGCCGCCTGGGCCGGCTCGGGCGCGGGGGCGGCGGGCGCCGTGGCGGGCTGGGGCGGAACGACCACGGGCTTCGGGGCGCGGAACAAGCCTGCCATGCGCGACGATCTCCTGGGATGAGGTTTGGGGCGCGCATGCGAAAAGGGCCGGCCCCTCGCACCCCTTTCGGGGGGAAGGACCGGCCCAGCCTGCGGCGGGTCGGAAAGATCGGGACGCAATACGCCCCTTGATGAGGAAGACTTACACTTGGTCACCACCGATAGTCAAGCTTTTTTTCCTAGTCTGGACAGATTGTGCCAAGGCGCGGTGGAGCCCGGCCGGCGTGAGGGCCCAAGGGGCGAGCGGGCCGAGCACCGCCCGGCACAGGGAGACGCAGTTGAGTGGCAACCAGGGCAGCGGCGCCCCGCCGGATGCCGCCTCCAGAGGAAAGGGGCCGACCGGCGTCAGCCCGGCGCGGCGGTAGAATCCCGGCAGGTCATAGCCGGGCGGAACGGCGACACGCGCCACCAGCAGCCGGAAGCTCAACGGGTCGAGCACCAGCCAGCCGGCCTCGTCTTCGATCGCTGCGAAGCAATGCCGAAAGCCGGGCTTGAGCAGGCGCTGCCAGGCATGGTCCGCGCGCCCGCCAAAGACGATCCAGGCGCGCTGCGCGCCGTGGCCGCGACGATGCCCGGGCCTGGCAAGGGGCGGCACGCGGCTCATGGCCAGACGGCTGGAAACGTAATAATCTCCGCATCATGCATGCTCAATGCCGGGGCGCCGACGACAATGCCCTTGACCCGCAGCGGCCATTCCAGTCGGTTCATCGCCTCGCGCCAGAGGCGATGATCACCCCGTTCCTGCGCATGGCGCGGATTGGGCGCCACGCCGCGCTCGCCCCAGATCCGCATGATGCGCGCATGTGTGAGTTCGATGCGGCGCTGGCGATACAGCCGGTCCAGGCATTTGATCACATCATCAGGCTCACAGGGGCGCTGGGCGAGGCCCTTGCCGGCCACGATCCGCGCACCGTCGCGGCGCGCGGTCAGCGCCGCCATGGTCCAGAACCAGGCCTCCTCGGCGGAGGTGAAGGGCTCGACCCGGCTGAGGGCGGAGAGGCCGGGCTTGTGGTTGGGACGGGGGGCTGCGGGCATCGGTGGGGGCATCCTTCCTGGGGTACGAAATGAGAACATTTAGAGAACATAAACCCCTGGTTGTGGCGAATGCAAGCGTTGTGAGTAACATTTTCCTATTGCGCGATGACCTAACACCTAAGATGGTCCTATCCCCATGCGACATGACGACATCTGGCGGGCGATAGATTCGCTCGCCGCCGAAAATGGCCTCTCGGCCTCCGGTCTGGCTCGCAAAGCCGGGCTGGACCCGACGGCATTCAACCCCTCGAAGCGCATCGGGCCGGATGGACGCGCGCGCTGGCCTTCCACCGAGAGCGTCGCGAAGGTGCTGCATGCCACAGGTGCGGGCGTGGAGGCCTTCGCGGCGTTGATCTCCGGCCAGGCGGCGCTGCCCAGCCTCTCGCGCGGGCCGCGCCCTTCGCGCCGGGTCCCATTGATCGGCCTGGCTCAGGCGGGGGGCGAGGGCTTCTTTGACGATGGCGGCTTCCCCGTCGGCGGCAGCTGGGATGAGATCAGCCTGCCGGAGATCAGCGACCCCAACGCCTACGCGCTCGAAATCTCGGGGGATTCCATGGAGCCCGTCTTCCGGGATGGCGATGTCGTGATCGTCTCGCCCGCCTCACCGGTGCGGCGGGGGGACCGGGTGGTGGTCCGCACCCGGCTGGGCGAGGTGATGGCGAAAGAATTGAAGCGGCAAAGCGCCAAGCGGATCGAACTGGCCAGCCTCAACCCCGCCCATCCGGACTATAGCTTCGAACTGCCTGACATCGCCTGGCTGCATCGCATTCTCTGGGCCAGCCAATAGGGAAGGCTACCCAGCGGCGGAGATGGCGCCCCCGCGTTAAATTTCGCTACACATTTTCACAAATACGTCTAAAAAACTCTAAATTCCGTCATTCCCTGGCGTTGGGCCGGGCGTTTTGTAGGGCTTTGGGTCACAGGGTGGCGAGGCATGGCCTCGAAGGGGCGAGGGGCAGAAGGAAGCGGTGGCCAGGGCTCGCGCCCGGCCTCGGCGGGGTCTCCCGCCGGGGATGGCCGACCCATGCCGCCGCCTTCACGGCCGGCCAGCCTGCCGCTCTTCGGCCGCGCCCGAACCAAACCCGCGCGCGAGGCGCCCCTCCTGCCCCCCGCCAAGGCGCCCACCGCGCCCCCTGCCGCCCGTCCTGAGGCGCTGCCTCGGATCAGCCCAGCGGCCCCACCGGCCGTGGCGGAGCCTCCCATCGCCCCTGCCCTGCCGCCCGCCGTGCGGATGGTGCCAGCCGCATCGACCCCGGCCTCGCCGCCCCCGGCTGCCCCCAAGGCCGCGGCGCCCGGCTCCGCCCCGCGACCGGAGGCGCCGCGTTGGGCCCTGCACGGCGGCACCACGCCCGCACCCTTGGGGTCACCCGCACCCGCCCCAACGCCCGTCCCGGCAGCGCTGCCCGAGCCGAGCCCTCCCGGGCGGCAGGAAGCGCCACAATGGATCGGGCGCGGCGAGAGCACGTCCCCGCCCAAGGCACCCGCACCCGCCGCGCGGCCGGAAGCTCCGCGCTGGGGCCTGCCCGGCCCTGGCGTCCCGCAACCCAAGGCGGTGCCGCCACCCCGCGCACCGCGGGAGCCGGCGGCCTGGCAGCGGCATCTGGTGAGGCTGCGGAGCCAGCTGGGCCAGCGCATGGTGAGCAGCCACGCCTGGCTGCGGGAACGCGCCCTTCCGGCCGTGCGCCAGATGCCGGAAGCGCTGCGGGAAGGCTGGCGCCGCCACGGCCTCAGCGGACCGAACTGGGCCGGGAATGCCCTGCGCGCCGTCACCTATGGCGGCGCCATCCTGCTGGCCGGCAGCCTTCTCCTGGCCAGCCTGCCGCCCATCCTCTCGGACACCAGCACGCGCGCGGTGGTGAATGCGCCGGTGGTGCTGGTCACGGCGCCGATCGACGGAGAACTCGACAAGCTCCTGGCCGAGCCGGGGGACCCGGTCGCCCATGGCGAGGTCATGGCGCGCATCCGCAATGACCGGCTGGACCGTTCCACGCTGATCGGGCTGGAAAACCAGACCCATGGCACGCGGATCAGCCTGCAGGGCCTGCGGGAGCGGATCGAGGTCCTGTCCAACTGGCTGGAATCGCTGGACCGTACGATCGATATCCAGCGCGACTTCGCCCTGCGCGTGGCCAATGAAGTGGAGCGCGAGGCCCGCGCCAAGGCGGCCAGCGCCGCGGCCACCCTGGCCGAGATGAGCACGCTGGTGGCCCGCCAGCGCCGGCTGCTGGAGGCCGGCGTCGTCAGCCGCGAGGTGCTGCAGATCGCCCTGCTGCGGGAGCGCGCCGCGCAGGAGGATCTGCTCGCCGCGCAGGCCGCGCTGGCCCGGCGCGAGGCGGAGCGGCGCTCCATCGAACTCGGCAGCTATGCGGGGGAGACCCAGGGCGCGCTCGGCTCGCTGATCGAACGGCGGCGCGACGCCTCGCTGGAACTGGCACGCCTGCGGGTGGACGAGGCGCAACTCACCAACAACCTGAACGCGCTCTCCGGCCAGACCTGGACCGAGGCGGCGCGGCTGGCGCGGCTGCTCGATGCCGAGGTGCCCGCGCCCAGCAACGGCCATGTGCTGCGGGCCTTTGCGAGCCCGGGCCAGCGCATCAGTGCCGGCGACACCATCGCCGGAACGGTGGAATGCCGCAGCGCCTTCGTCGTGGGCATCTTCTCGGTCCGCCAGGCCCATCGGCTCGCGGTCGGCGCGCGCGTGGTGCTGGAGGCGGAGGGCTGGTCCGAGGCGCGCTTCGGTCATGTCCGCCAGGTGCTGCCACGCACGACCGATCGCGTGGACACCGGCTATGCCGTGCCCTTCCCGCCCATGGAGCGGCGCGAGATGTACGTGCTGATCGACATCGAGCCCGGTTCCCCTCTGCGCACGGTCCATGACACGCGCGGGCGCCCCAGCGTGCCCTGCGACATCGGCCGCTGGGTCAGCGTGGAGATCCAGGGCGGCTTCGTCTCGGGGCTGGCCAGCGCGGCGCTGCGCATGTCACGCCAGGGCCTTGCCATGCTGTTCGGCCAGGCGCGCGGCGCCTCCGGCAGCTGAGCGTGCTGACAAGCCCGACCGATCTGCCCGATGCGCTGCAGTCCGGCCTCGGCTTCTTCCTGGCGGTCGGCCTGCTGGCGCTGATGCTGACGCCCCGCCGCGGCTTCGATCGCGCGCTCATGGCCCTGGTCACCACCCCGCCCATCCTGATCTACCTGCATTGGCGCTACACCCAGACCTTGCCGGCCTTCGACCTCGCCTTCGAGCCGGTCTGGGCGCGGCTGTTCTTCTTCTTCGAGGCGCTGTCCATCCTCTATTCGCTGGGCGCGGTGCTCATCACCCTGCGCAATTCCGAGGCGCGCGTGAAGGCGGCGGCGGATGCGGCGGAGGCCGCGCTGAACGCAAGCGGCGAATGGCCCGCCGTGGATGTGATGATCTGCACCTACAACGAACCGCTCGCCGTGCTGGAGAAATCCATCCTTTCGGCCCTCGCGCTGGATTACCCGCCGGATCGCGTCACGATCTGGGTGCTGGATGACACGCGCCGCGCCTGGCTGCGCGACTACTGCGCCGAGGTGGGCGCGCGCTACATCACCCGCGCCGACAACCGCGCCGCCAAGGCGGGCAATCTCAACAATGGTTGGCGGGTGACGGCGGGCGAGACCAATGCGCCGCTGCTCCTGGTGCTGGACGCCGATTTCGCGCCACAGCGCCACATGCTGCGCCGCATGGTGGGCCTCTTCGGCGACACCCGGGTGGGCGTCGTCCAGACCCCCCAATTCTACTACAACCCCGATCCGATCCAGCACAATCTGGGCGTCACCGCGGCCTGGGTGGATGACCAGCGGATGTTCTTCGACCTGTTCCAGCCGGCCAAGGATGCGTGGGGCTGCGCCTTTTGCGTCGGCACCGGCTTCATCGTCCGGCGGGATCTTCTGGACCGGCTGGGCGGTTTCCCGGAAGGCGCGGTCAGCGAGGATATCTATCTGACCTACGCGCTGATGCGGCACGGCTATGAGACGCGCTGGCTGAATGAGCGCCTGTCCATCGGCCTCTCGGCGGAGAACATCGCCGAGTATTGCACCCAGCGGGCGCGCTGGTGCCTGGGCACCATCCAGGTCGCGCTGCTCGGGAACGGCCCCCTGCGCGGGGCGGGCTATAGCCTGAACCAGAGGCTGCATTATGTGCACGGGCTGCTGCACTGGCTCTCCAAGCCTTTCCTGCCGCTGCTGCTCATCGGGCCGGCAATCTACTGGGTCTTTGGCGTGCCGGCCTTCCAGACCGACCACGTTGAATTCGTCCGCTACGGCCTGCCGGCGCTGATCTGCTTCTGGCTGCACAGCGCCTGGATCTCGCGCGGGCGCTCACTGCCGATCTTCACCGAAGCCGCGCATGCCGTGGCGGCGCTGCCGGTCTCCGTTGCCCTGGCCTCCGCCCTGCTGCGCCCCTTCGGCCGCCCCTTCAAGGTGACAGCCAAGGGCAGTTCCCGCGACAGCATGAGCTTCAACCGGAATTTCGCGCTGGGGTTCGGCGGGATCGTGGCCGCCAATCTCGGCGGAATCGCCTGGTCCCTGCTGGCCCCCGACCAGCCGGCCGAGGTGCCACCCGAGGATGTGATGAACATCGTCTGGGCCTCCATCGCCATCATCCTGGCCCTGGTATGCCTCCTCGTCTGTTGCGAATTGCCGCGACCGCGGGCGGAGGAGCGGTTCGTGCTGGAATGGCCCGTGCGGCTCTGGCTGGGCCGGCCCATCGAGGGGGCCAAGCTGTGCGACATTTCAGTCGGCGGTGCGCGTCTGGCCTTGCCCGAGGGGGTCGCGCCACCGGCGCCCGAGACCATGCTCTGGTGCGAATTCCCGGGCCTGGGCCGCCTTCCCGCCATCGTGGTGCGGGTGACAGCCGGGGGGGTGCTTGGCCTGCGCTGGGAGCTGGAGCCGCCGCAGCGGCGCCAACTCGTCGCCGCGCTCTTCTCGCAGGCCCCGGAGAATGTGGCCGGGACCGGTGATTTCAAACGCGCCCTGCTGGGACTCTGGGGGCGGGTGCGCAATCCGGATGGGCGCCCGCCCGGCCGTTGAAGCGCGCTACCGGAAGACCGGCACCGCGTCGTCATCCACCGGAGGTGGGGGCGGCACGTCGATGGTGACCGTGGCCGGGTCGATCCCTGTCCCTCGATCCAGGAAGAAGGTCACGCTCTCGGGCCAGAAGATGACGATGGCGACGAGGATGAGCTGCAGCCCCAGCCAGGGGATGGCGCCCAGGTAGATGTCCTTCGTCAGCACGGATTTCGGCGCGATGGAGCGCAGGTAGAACAGCGCGAAGCCGAAGGGCGGGTGCATGAAGCTGGTCTGCAGGTTGATGCAGAGCAGGACGCCGAACCAGACGAGGTCGATGTCGAGCTTGGCCGCCACCGGGGCCAGCAGCGGCACGACGATGAAGGCGATCTCGAAGAAATCGAGGAAGAAGGCCAGGAAGAAGATGAAGATGTTGACGAAGATCAGGAAGCCCGTCTGGCCGCCCGGCAGGTGGCTCAGCAGGTGCTCCACCCAGTGCGAGCCGTCCACGCCCTGGAAGACCAGGCTGAACACCGTGGCGCCGATCAGGATGAAGATCACCATGGAAGTGAGGCGCATGGTGTTTCCCATCGCCTCGCGCAGCAGCTTCCAGGTGAAGCGGCCATTCATCAC
>JAIYDS010000293.1 GCA_027487385.1 Acetobacteraceae bacterium
GAGGAGTTGGGGGTCGAGAACGCCTCCATCCTGCGCAAGCAGGACATCATGTTCGCCATCCTCAAGACCTTCGCCGACAATGACCAGGCGATCTATGGCGAAGGCACGCTGGAAATCCTCTCCGACGGCTTCGGCTATCTCCGCAGCCCGCAGGCGAATTTCCTCCCCGGCCCCGACGACATCTATGTGAGCCCCGCCCAGGTGCGCCGCTTCGGCCTGCGCACCGGCGACACGGTGGAGGGCCAGATCCGCGCGCCCAAGGATGGCGAGCGGTATTTCGCCATGCTCAAGGTGAACGCGGTCAATTTCGAACCGCCCGAGGCGCTGCGCCACCGCATCAACTTCGACAACCTCACGCCGCTCTACCCCACCCGCCGCCTCAAGATGGAGGTCGAGGGCGTGGAGACGCCGAAGGGCGTGCAGAAGGACAACACGCATCGCGTGATTGACCTGATCGCCCCCATCGGCATGGGCCAGCGCGCGCTGATCGTGGCGCCGCCGCGCACCGGCAAGACGGTGATGCTGCAATCCATCGCCAAATCCATCACGGCGAACCACCCCGACGTCTTCCTGATGGTGCTGCTGATCGACGAGCGGCCCGAGGAAGTGACGGACATGGCGCGCACGGTGAAGGGCGAGGTCGTCGCCTCCACCTTCGACGAGCCGGCGACGCGCCACGTCCAGGTGACCGAGATGGTGCTGGAAAAGGCCAAGCGCCTGGTGGAGCACAAGCGGGACGTGGTGATCCTGCTCGACTCCATCACCCGCCTCGGCCGTGCCTATAACAGCGTGGTGCCGAGCTCCGGCAAGGTGCTGACGGGTGGCGTGGATGCCAATGCGCTGCAGCGGCCGAAGCGCTTCTTCGGTGCGGCGCGCAACATCGAGGAAGGTGGCTCGCTCACCATCATCGCCACCGCGCTGATCGACACCGGCAGCCGGATGGACGAGGTGATCTTCGAAGAGTTCAAGGGCACCGGCAACAGCGAGATCATCCTGGACCGCAAGCTCTCCGACAAGCGCGTCTTCCCGGCGATCGACATCACCAAGAGCGGCACCCGCAAGGAAGAGCTGCTGGTGGAGCGTGGCACGCTGTCGAAGATGTGGGTGCTGCGCCGCATCCTGAACCCGATGGGCACGCAGGACGCGATGGAGTTCATGCTGGACAAGCTGAAATACAGCAAGACGAACCAGGATTTCTTCGACGCGATGAACACCTGAGCGGTCAACCGCGGGTCCGCATCGCTTTTGCGTTGCGGACCCTCGGGACTTCCGCTCACCCATGGCTGTGTCCCCGGCCTTCCGGGCCTTTGTTCACCGCGACGGGGCCGCTGGTCGCTCTGAATCACGGACTGGAGCGCAGCATCGGTGCCCAAGTCCGCGCCCACACCGGTGCAGCCCGGCGGCCATGGCGCTGCGCCCGCAATTTGATGATAGGATTCCGGCTGAGGGGGCAGGCGCCGCATTCGGACCATGACTCCGCCCCGGATCAGGCCACCCGCTCCCTCTTCTTGCCATGTTTGAATCGAACCATGCCCGGGTTAACCCCGTGGGAGGACACCGCGATGAAATCCGTTCTGACAAGCCTGGGCGTGATTGCCCTGCTGGGCCTGGGCGCCTGCACCGACCCGACGAATCCCGGCCAGCGCGCCGCGGGTGGCGCGCTGATCGGCGCCGGCACGGGTGCTGCGATCGGGGCCATCGCCGGCGGTGGCCGTGGGGCCGCCATCGGCGCGGTCACGGGCGGTGCGGTGGGGGCGGCGACGGGTGTGATCACCACGCCGCAGCCCCAATCGCGGCCGGTGAAGTAAGCCGCCATGCGCAAGCTGCTTCTCCCCCTGGGCCTGATCGCCGCCCTGGGCACCTCGGCCTGCACCAATCCGAATGATCCCTTGCAGCGCGCGGCCGGCGGCGGCCTGCTGGGCGCCGGCGCAGGCGCGGCCATTGGCGGGATCGCCGGCGGTGGGCGTGGCGCGGCGATCGGCGCCGTCACCGGCGGCGCGGTGGGTGCTGCGACCGGCGTGATCACCACGCCGCAGCGCTGACGGGCCGGCTCACTTGAGTGCCCGCATCCTGGCGGCGGCGAGTTTCGCCGCCGCCGTCCATGCCACCCACCGCCGCAAGGGTGCGGCGGCGGAGCCCTATATCAACCACCCGCTGGAGGTGGCGCAGATCCTGGCCGAGCATGACGCGCCGGAGGTGGCCATCATCGCCGCCCTGCTGCACGACACGGTGGAGGACAGCGACAACGACCCCGAGCCGGTGACGCTGGAGGCCCTGGCCCAGCGCTTCGGCGCCGAAGTGGCCGGGATCGTCGCCGAGGTCTCGGACGATAAGAGCCTGCCCAAGGAAATCCGCAAGGCACGGCAGGTTTCCGAGGCGCCGAAGAAATCAGCCGCCGCGAAGATGGTGAAGCTGGCGGATAAGATCTCCAACCTGCGCGCCATCGTGGCCGCGCCGCCGGCCAGCTGGAACCATGCACGGCGCGTGGAGTATGTCGGCTGGGCCGGGCGCGTGGCGGCCGGCCTGCGCGGGGTGAACCCGCCGCTGGAAGCCTTGTTCGACCAGACCTACCAGCGGGCCATGGTCGAACTGGCGCGCGACGCCGCGTGACGCTCGAACTGGTCCATGCGCTGGAGCGGGCGACGCTGAACGCGCTGCCCTCGCCCCGCGTCGTGTTTGACGGGCCCTTCGTGGTGCGCAGCTTCCTGGGCGGAACCGGCCGGGCCAATGCCGCCTGTTCGCTGGATCCGACGCCCGATCCGGAGCTTGAGGCCCGCATCGGCCGCGTGGCGGGACATTACCGGCGCTGGGGGATGACGCCGCGCTTCCGCTCGGCTCCGCTCGATCCGCCCGGCCTGGCCGCCTTGCTGCGCGCGCAAGGGTGGGCGGAGGCGGATGAAAGCCATGTGACGCATGGCCGCGTGGCGCCGCGGGAGGACCCCGCCATCCGCATCCTGCCGGCACCGGATGCGGCCTGGCTGGAGGTGATCGGGACGGTGGAATACCAGTCCGCCGCGCGCCGGGCCGAGAAGCAGGAGGCGGTGAAGCTCTTCGCCATCCCCGCCGTCTGGCTGGTGCTGGAAGAGGAGGGTCAGGCGGCGGCGGCGATGTCGGCCACCTGCGATGGCCGCTTCACCGGCATTTTCGACCTGGCGGTCCGGCCGGAATTCCGTCGGCGCGGGCTGGCCCAGCGGATGATCCGGGCCGCCGCCCATTGGGGCCAGGGGCTGGGGGCGGAGACCTGCTTTGCGCAGGTGGCCATCACCAACACCGCCTCCGTGGCGCTCCAGGCGGGGCTGGGGCTCACGGAGGCCTATCGCTACCAGTATTTCCTGTTGCGCTGAGGCCCCAAGACCAGAAAAATCAGGGCAGCAGCACCGTGCTGCCCGTGGTCTTGCGGGCTTCGAGGTCCCGATGGGCCTGGGCCGCATCCTTCAGCGCATAGCGCTGGTTGATCTGCAGCTTCACCGCGCCGCTCTTCACCACCGCGAAAAGCTCCGCCGCCACGGCTTCGAGATCGGCGCGCTTCATGGTGTAGGAGCCGAGCGTCGGGCGCGTCAGGTAGAGCGAGCCCTTGGCGGCGAGGATGCCGATATCGATCGGCGGTACGGCGCCCGAGGCATTGCCGTAGCTGACCATCATGCCGAGCGGCGCCAGGCAGTCGAGCGAGGCGGTGAAGGTGTCGCGGCCCACGCTGTCATAGACCACGGGCAGCATGGCGCCGCCGGTGATGCGCTTCACCGCGGCCGGCAGGTCCTCGCCCGAGAGCACGACATGGTCGCAGCCATTGGCGCGGGCGAGCTCGGCCTTCGCCTCGGTGCTGACGGTGCCGATGACGGTGCAGCCCAGATGCTTGGCCCATTGCACCATGATGAGGCCAACGCCGCCGGCCGCCGCATGGATCAGGATCGTTTCACCCGCCTTCACGCGGTAGGTGCTGCGCAGCAGGTACTGGGCCGTCATGCCCTGGAGCATCATCGAGGCGGCCTGCTCATCGGTGATGCCGTCGGGGATCTTGACCAGGCGGTCGGCCTTGTTGGTGCGCGCCTCGGCATAGGCGCCCATGGGGCCGGAGGCATAGGCGACACGGTCGCCGACGGCGACTTCCGTCACGCCCTCGCCCACCGCCTCCACCACGCCGGCACCTTCCATGCCGATGGTGAAGGGGAGCGAGGGCGCCTTGTAGAGGCCGGTGCGGAAATAGACGTCAATGTAGTTCAGGCCCACGGCCTTCTGGCGGATCAGCGCCTCGCCCGGCTTGGGATGCGGCAGGGGGACCTCTTCCCAGAGCATCTTCTCGGGGCCGCCATATTCATGGACTCGGATGGCGTGATTCATGGGGTGTTCCTAGCTCAGAAGAGGGGGGAAGGCCGGTTGAGGGTGCGCGCTTCGAGCGCGAGGAGATAGCGCTTGGTCTCAGGACCATCCAGGCCCGAATAGCCGCCCAGGGCGCCATTGGCGGCGACCACGCGGTGGCAAGGGATCAGGATGGGGATGGGGTTTCGGCCATTGGCCTGGCCCACGGCCCGTGGGTGGGATGCCACTTCGCGCGCGATGTCGGCATAGCTGCGGGTTTCGCCGGCGGGGATGGTGCACAGCGCGGCCCAGACGCGTCGCTGATAGGGCGTGCCATGCGGCGCGAGAGGCAGTTGAAAATGGGCGCGGCGGCCGTCGAAATAGTCATGCAGCTGGTCCCGCGCCTCGCGCAGCAGGGGCGTCGCCTCCTGCTCGCTGCCACGGCCCCAGTCGAGCGCGACGATCACGCCCTCGTCCTCCGAGAGGGTGATTTCACCGAGCGGCGTGTGAAGCGAAAGTTGCGGCATGTTTCCCTGTGTTGCACGCAGGGGAGGATGCAGCACCCTGCGGGGGGGGACGTCAAGCGTCACGCTTTGGCGCTGGCCCGCAGGGTTGCTACATGTGCTCGCGAACCGCTTGGAACCGCAGAGGAGGCCGCATGGCCCAGGCCGACCCACCGCCCTATTTCGAGGCGCATGTCTTCGTCTGCTGCAACCGCCGCCCCGATGGGCATAAGCGCGGCAGTTGCGCCGCCGCCGGCAGCGAGGCGCTGCGCGATTATATGAAGGCGCGCGCGAAGGAGCTCGGCCTCAAGGGTGTGCGTATCAACCAGGCGGGCTGCCTGGACCGCTGCGAGTTCGGCCCGACGCTGGTGATCTATCCGGCCGGCATCTGGTACCGCGTCCGCACGCGGGAGGATGTGGATGAGGTGCTGACGGCCCATCTGGTCGAGGGCGGGCGCGCGCATCGGCTGATGCTGACCGAACGGGATGTGCTGCCGGCAAAAACGTGAAGGTGATCTTCGCGCTCGGCACCGGGGCGGGCCGTTCGGCCGTGGCGGTGATGCGGCTCTCAGGCCTGGGCTGCGGCGAAGTGATCGCGGCGCTGGCCGGCCCGCTGCCTCCGCCACGGCGGGCAAGCCTGCGGTTGTTGCGCCATGGCGGGGTTCCCCTGGACCGGGCGCTGGTGCTGTGGTTCCCAGGGCCCGCCAGCTACACGGGCGAGGACAGCGCCGAATTGCACCTGCATGGCGGGCAGGCGGTGATCGCCGCCGTGGCGGAGGCGCTGGAAGCGCTGGGGGCGCGGCCCGCGGAGCCGGGTGAGTTCACCCGCCGCGCCTTTCTGCATGGGCGCCTCGACCTGACAGCGGCGGAGGGCATCGCCGATCTCATCGCCGCCGAGACGGAGGCGCAGCGGCGCCAGGCGCTGCGCCAGGCCGAGGGCGGGCTGGCGCAGCGGCACGGCGCCTGGGCCACTCGCCTGACCCAGCTCCTGGCCCGCCAGGAAGCCTTCATCGAATTCGAGGAAGAGGACCTGCCCACCGACCTGGATGCGCGGGTGGAGGCCGACGCGGCGGCGCTGCGCGCTGAGATGGCGGCGCTGCTGGCCGAGGGGGAACGCGGCGAGAAGCTGCGCGAGGGCCTGACCATCGCCATCCTGGGCGCGCCCAATGCGGGGAAGTCCTCGCTGCTCAACGTGCTGGCGGGGCGGGAGGCGGCGATCGTCTCGGCGCGGGCGGGCACGACGCGCGATGTGGTGGAGGTGCGTCTCATCCTGGGTGGTGTGCCGGTGACACTGGCCGATACCGCCGGGCTGCGCGACGCGGCGGATGAGATCGAGGCCGAGGGCGTCCGCCGCGCATTGGCCCGGGCGGAAACGGCGGATCTGCGCCTGCTGGTCTTCGCCGCCGATGCGGCGCCGGATGCAGCCACATTGGCGTTGCGCGGGCCGGATGCGCTGGTGGTGCTGAACAAGGCCGATCTGGGCGTCGGTGGTGTGGATGGGGCGCTGGCCGTGTCGGCACGCACGGGCATGGGTCTGGACGTGCTGCGCGAGCGCCTGGAACAGGCGGCGGTGCAGCGGGCCGGGCTCTCGGACGCGGCGGTGCTGACCCGCCCGCGCCACCGGGCGGCGCTGCGTGACGCGGTGGCGGAGCTCGAGCGCCTGCCACTGGCCGGTTTGCCGGAATTGCGGGCGGAAGCCCTGCGGGCCGCCTTGCGCGCGCTCTCACGCCTCACCGGGCGCGTGGATGTGGAGCAGGTGCTGGACGTCGTCTTCGGCGAGTTCTGCATCGGCAAGTGAGGGCTGCCTTGCCGCTTTGGTGATTACGCCGGCGCGGATCATGCTCTATAGCCCGCGCCATGTGGGATTTGCGCTTTGACGTGATCGTGGTGGGCGGCGGCCATGCGGGCTGCGAGGCGGCGGCGGCGGCCGCACGCTGCGGCGCGCACACGCTGCTCCTGACGCATGACCCGGCCAAGCTGGGCGAGATGTCCTGCAACCCGGCAATCGGCGGGATCGGCAAGGGGCATCTGGTGCGCGAGGTGGATGCGCTGGACGGCCTGATGGGCCGCGCGGCCGATGCGGCGGGCATTCATTTCAAGCTGCTGAACCGGAGCAAGGGCCCGGCCGTGCGTGGCCCGCGCGCCCAGGCGGACCGGCGGCTCTATCGCGAGGCCGTGCAGCAACTGCTCGCAGAGACCGCGGGCCTCACCGTGCTGGGCGAACCCGCCGAGGATCTGGCAATCGAGGACGGCCGCCTGCAGGGGGTGGTGACCGGCACAGGCCGGCGCATCGGCTGCGGCGCGCTGGTCATCACGACGGGCACATTCCTGCGCGGCGTGATCCATATCGGCGAGCAGCGCATCCCGGCGGGGCGCGTGGGCGAAGCGCCGGCGGTGGGTCTGGCAGTCGCGCTGGAGCGGCTGGGCCTGCCCCTGGCGCGGCTGAAGACCGGCACGCCGCCGCGACTGGATGGACGCACCATCCGCTGGGACCAGCTGGAGATGCAACCGGGCGATGCCGAGCCGGAGCCGCTCTCCTGGATGACGGAGCGGATCACCAACCGCCAGGTCTCCTGCGGCATCACCCACACCACGCCGCGCACGCATGAAATCATCCGTGGCAGCCTGCATCTTTCGGCGGTCTATGGCGGGCGGATCGAGGGCGTCGGCCCGCGCTACTGCCCCTCGGTCGAGGACAAGGTGGTGCGCTTCGCGGAGCGCGAGCGGCATCAGATTTTTCTCGAGCCCGAGGGCCTCGATGATCCCACGGTCTATCCGAACGGCATCTCCACCAGCCTGCCCGAAGAAGTGCAGCGGGCCATGATCGCCAGCATCCCCGGGCTGGAGCAGGCGGTGATCCTGCGTCCCGGCTACGCCATCGAATATGACCATGTGGACCCGCGCGCCTTAGGCGCCACGCTGGAATGCCACGCCCTGCCCGGCCTGTTCCTGGCGGGCCAGATCAACGGCACGACGGGCTATGAGGAAGCGGCCGCGCAGGGTCTGCTGGCCGGCATCAATGCCGCGCATGTCGCGGGTGGGGGCTGCGCCTCTGCCCGGCTGAATCGCGCCGAGGCCTATCTGGGCGTGCTGGTGGATGACCTGACGCTCCAGGGTGTGAGCGAGCCCTATCGCATGCTCACCGCGCGCTCCGAATATCGGCTGAGCCTGCGGGCCGATAATGCGGGGATGCGGCTGACCGAAAAGGGCCTGGCCTGGGGCTGCGTGGGGCCGGCGCGGGCGGCGATGCACCAGGCCTTTTCCACCGAGGTGACGCAGGCCCTGGCGCGCGCCCGGGCGGAGGGTGCGACACCCGCAGCCTATGCGGCGGCCGGGGTGGCGGTGAACCAGGATGGCCGCTGGCGCAGCGCCTTCGACACGCTGGCTCTGCCGGCCATGTCGGCCGCTGCCGCTGAAACCCTCTTCCCCTGGCTGACCGAACTCTCCCCGCGTGCCCGGGCCTATGTGGAGGCCGAGGCGCTCTACGGCCCCTACCTGACCCGCCAGGAAGGAGAGCGCGCGCTGCTGGAACGAGAGGAGGCGCTGGCCATCCCGCCTGACCTCGACTTCGCGGAGATCGCCGGCCTCTCCAACGAAATGCGGGACCGCTTGCGCAAGTCCCGCCCCTCCACCCTGGGCGGGGCCGGGCGGCTGCCGGGCATCACGCCGGCGGCAGTCGCCGCGCTGGCCGTCCACCTCCGGCGCGGTGTTTCACGTGAAACAGCTTGAGACGCCTTCCCTCGATGTTTCACGTGAAACAGAGGAGCGCCTGCGGGCTTATCTGCGGCTCCTGCTGAACTGGAACGCACGGATCAACCTGATCGCCGCCGCACCGGAAGAGGAGATCTGGCAGCGCCATGTGCTGGATTCCTGGCAACTGCTTCCCCTTCTGCCCGCCGGCCCCCTGGCCGATCTCGGCTCGGGTGGCGGCCTTCCTGGCCTCGTGATCGCGATCGGGCGTGAGGAGGAGACCCATCTGGTCGAATCGGACAGGCGCAAGGCCGCCTTTCTGATGGAGGCCGCGCGCAGCTTGGGGCTGACGCATGTGCGCGTGCACCCCGCGCGAATCGAAGCCGCGCGGCTGCCGCCCCTTCGCGTGGTGACCGCGCGAGCACTGGCGCCCTTGGCTGATCTTCTCGGCCATGCGGCCCGAATCCTGGCTTCGGGCGGTGTTGCGGTCTTCCCCAAGGGCAGAAACGCCGAAGCGGAGTTGACGGCCGCCGCCCCGCATTGGCTTATGCAAACGGAGCGGTTCCCAAGCCGCACCGACGCGCAAGCGACCATCCTCCGCCTCAGCGAGATACGCCCTGCCGGTGCCTGACCCTGTCCCCTTTCGCATCCTTGCCCTCGCCAACCAGAAGGGGGGCGTCGGCAAGACCACGACGGCCGTCAACCTGGCCGCGGCGCTGGCCGCTCGCCATCGCGTCGTGCTGATCGACCTCGACCCGCAGGGCAATGCGTCCACCGGCCTCGGCATCGCGCGCGCGGCGCGGGGTGCGGGCAGCTATGCCATGCTGGTGGAGGGCCGCCCGGTCACCGAAGTCCTTCGCCCGACCGCCATCCCCAACCTCTCCATCATTCCGGCCGACCCGAACCTGGCCGGCGGCGAATTGGAGATGGTGGATCTCTCCCGCCGCGAAACCCGCCTGCGGGATGCTCTTGAGAAGGGTGCGGCGGCGCTCAAGGGCGTCGAATGGGTGCTGCTGGATTGCCCGCCCTCGCTGGGCCTGCTCACGCTCAACGCACTGGTCGCTGCGGAGGCGGTGATGGTGCCGCTCCAGGCGGAATTCTACGCGCTGGAGGGTGTGTCCCAGATCATCCAGACGCTGGAGCGCGTGCGTGGCGCGTTCAACCCGGCGCTCCGGCTGGAAGGCATCGTGCTGACGATGTTCGACCGGCGGAACAACCTGGCGGAGGCGGTCGCGAATGATGTCCGCGGCTTCTTCAAATCCCAGGTCTACGACACGGTCATTCCGCGCAATGTCCGCGTCTCCGAGGCGCCTTCCCATGGCCTGCCGGTGACCTTCTACGATCCCCGATCCCCCGGTGCCGAAGCCTACACCAAGCTCGCGGCGGAATTCCTGCGCCGCCATCGCGCCCGCCTGCGGGAAGCGGCGAAGAATGATCTGGAGCGCGAATCCTGATCCATGTTGTTTTCGCCGGATCGGGCCGCATCAGCCCCGATTCGCCCCTGGCCCAGGAGGCCATAGCATGACCAAGACCCCCGCCCTGGGCCGTGGCCTCTCCGCCCTGCTGGGCGATGCCGCGGCAGCCACCCCGAGCAGCCCCGGCCTGCGGACCCTTCAGGTCAGCGCCATAGAGCCTGGCCCCTTCCAACCGCGCGAAGCCATGGACGAAACAGCCCTGGCCGAACTCGCCGCCTCCATCCGCGAGCATGGGGTGCTGCAACCCATCCTGGTGCGGCCCATCAAGGCGAAGCCCAACCGCTATGAGATCATCGGCGGGGAGCGGCGCTGGCGCGCGGCCCAGGCCGCCGGGCTGCACGAGGTTCCCGCCCTCGTCCGCGACTTCTCGGACCGCGAGGCGATGGCCGCTGGGCTTGTGGAAAACCTTCAGCGTCAGGACCTGAACCCTCTGGAGGAAGCGGAGGGCTATGGCCGCCTCACCGAACAATTCGGCCTGACGCAGGAGGCGCTGGCCCGCGCCGTCGGCAAGAGTCGCCCCCATGTGGCGAACACGCTGAGGCTGCTGAACCTGCCTGAACGCGTGCGCGACCTGCTGCGGGAAGGAGCACTGACGGCCGGCCATGCCCGTGCGTTGCTCACCGCCAAGGACCCCGTGGCGCTGGCCCTCCAGGTCGTGGATCGCGGGCTCAACGTCCGTCAGGCGGAGGCGCTTGCGGCGGCGAGGAATGTGGGCCCCGCCCCGCGCCAGCCGAAGTCCGATGCCGAGACCCGTGCGCTGGAGCGGCAGATCACCGGGCATCTCGGCCTCAAGGTCACCATCCGCCACGGCGCCCGCGGCGGGCAGGTGATCCTCGCCTACAAGGACCTCGACCAGCTCGACGGCCTGGTGCGCCTGCTCACGAAATGATGGCGGCGTGGGCCAGCGTGCTCAGCGTGTCCATGCGTGGCCCATGGAACTCCTCGCTCTGCCGCGTGTTCGACAGGAAGGCGAAGGAGAGGCCGGAGTCCGGATCCCCCCAGCAATAGGAGGAACCGACACCGCCATGCCCGAAGGTGGCGGGATGCGCATTGGCGCCCAGGCCGCGAATGCCGGGCGTCGTCCCACGCAGATGCGGACCCAGGCCTCGGTGCATCGGCATGGCGTTATACTCGTCGGGCCGGTCGCCCGTGTAGTTCCGGATGGCATAGGCCAGCATCCGCGGTGACAGGATGCGCCGCCCCGCCAGGCTGCCGCCCTGGATGAGCGCCTGGTAGAAGGCGGCCATGGCGCGAGCCGTCCCGTAGCCACCACCGCCCGGGATGCCCGCCGCCAGATGCGCTGGTGTCCCCTCCGGCCGACGCACCGAACCATCCACATCATGCATGTCGGCCGTCCGTGCCTGAACCTCGGGCGGAACGCCCACGAAGATCTCCGCCTCCAGCCCCAGCGGCGCGATGATCCGCCGGCGCAGATAGGCGCGATGATCCTCGCCGCTGACCGCCCGGATCACCGCCGCCGCCACCCAATGCGCCGCGGCGGGGTGGTAGCGCACGCGGCTGCCCGGCTCCCACTCCAACGCGAAGGCGCAGACGGTCTCCCGCAGCAGCCCTGCATCCTCCCAGGCCTCGGCCGGGACCTCGGCGCTGGGGAAGCCCGCCTGGTGCGTGAGCAATTCGATGAAGGTGATACCGCCCTTGCCGCCGGCCTCGAAGCCCGGGAGGTGCTGGGCGATGGGGTCCGTCAGCCGAAGCCGCCCATCCTCGGCCAGGGCCCAGAGCCCGGCGGCGGTGATCACCTTGGTGTTGGAGTAGAGCAGCCACAGCGACTCATCCGTCGCGGCCACGCCCTTCCGGGCCTGGCCGAAGCTGCGGAACAGCGCGAGCTTGCCATGGCGCGCCAAGGCGAGTTGCGCACCCGGATGATGGCCGGCGGCGATATCCGCCTCGATGCGCGCGCAGAGCAGATCCAGCTTCGCCGGATCAAGGCCGAGTTCGGCGGGGGAAGCCGCGGGCAGCGGGAAGGGATGGCTCATGTTGGGGTTTCCTCTGGTTCGCCGCGCATTACGCCAGAGCGCGCGCGCCTTGCCAAACCAGCCCCACCCTCGGGTACACTCCACGGAAAGGGCAGACCGCAATGCCCGTGGAGGAGCTCCCATGTTCATCTCGCGCCGCACCGCGCTCGCACTGCCCTGGGCTGGGCTGCCCCTCGCCGCCGGGGCGCAGGGAACGGCCTTCCCAGACCGCGCCGTCCGCTACATCGTGCCCTTCACCCCCGCGGGGCTGACCGACATCATGGCGCGCCTCGTGGCGCAGCGCCTTTCCGAGATCTGGAGCCGGCCGGTCGTGGTGGAGAATCGCGCCGGCGGCAATGCGATGATCGGCGCCGACGCCGCCGCCAAATCCCCGCCGGATGGCCATACCCTCCTCGCCATCACGCTGACCCATGCGGTGAATGTCAGCCTCTTTCCGAACGCCCCTTATGATCTGATGCGGGATTTCGTGCCCGTTTCCGTCCTGGGGTCCTTGCCGCTGGTGGTGGTGGTGAATGCGTCCAACCCGGCGCGCAGCCTCAGCGACCTGGTGGCGCAGGCCCGCGCGCGCGTGCTCAATGCCGGCTCATCCGGCAATGGCTCGCCTCCGCATCTGGGGCTGGAGCTGTTCCGCCGCTTCTCGGGTGCCGGCGCCAACATCACCCATGTGCCCTATCGCGGCGGCGCACCGGGCGTGACCGACCTGGTCGCCGGCAACCTCGATTTCATGGTCTCGAACCTGCCGGAGTGCCTGGCGCAAATCCAGGGCGGGCGGCTGCGCGGCCTGGCCGTGACCGGGGCGGCGCGGCACCGCCTCGTCCCCGATATCCCCACCGTCGGCGAACTCGGCGCGGCCGAACTGCAAATGACCAACTGGACCGCCATGCTCACCAACACCGCGGTGCCGGCCGCGGTCCAGGCGGAGCTGAGCCGCGCCACGCAATTGGCGGTGCGTGATGCGGAGATGCGCCGTCGGGCGGAGGAGGGCGGCTTCGACGTGCTGGGATGGGACCCCGACCGTTCCAAGGGCTTCATGACCGAGGAAGTGGCCCGCTGGGGCCGCCTGGTGCGGGAAGCCGGCATTCGCGCGGATTGATCGGAGGGGTGGAGCGGGCGGGGGGAATCGAACCCCCGACATTCAGCTTGGGAAGCTGACGTTCTACCTCTGAACTACGCCCGCGCTGGTGCGAACCTACAGACAGCCGGCCCGCGCCTCAACCCCCTCGCGCGCCGGTCGCTTGCAGGATGGGCACCCAGCGCGCCGTCTCGGCCGCCAGGAAGCGCGACAGCGCCTCCGGCCCAGTCGGCATGGGCTGCAGCCCGGCCTCAGCCATGCGGCGCCGCAGCTCCGGCCGTGCCAGCGCCACCTCCGCCGCCGCCGCCAGACGGGCCGCCACGGGTGCCGCCAGCCCCGCCGGCGCATACATCGCCTGCCAGGAGGAGCTGTCAAAGCCCGGCACCGCATCGGCGATGCTGGGCAGCTCCGGCAGCATCGCCGAGCGCGCCGGCGTGGTCACCGCCAGCCCGACCACCTGGCCGCCCCGCGCCAGGGGGGCCAGCAGCGTCTGGCTGTCGATCATGAAGTCCAGCCGCCCGGCGGTCAGGTCGCTCACCGCCTGGGGCGTGCCGCGATAGGGCACCACGGTGAAATCCACCCCCGCCAGCTTCTTCAGCAATTCGCCGGCGAGGTGCGAGGCCGCGCCGATGCCGGTGGTGCCGAAGGTCGCCGTATCCCGCTTCTCGCGCAGCCAGGCGAGAAAAGCCGGCAGGCTGCGCGCGGGGTTGGAGGGATGCACGGCCAGCAGGAAGGGCTGCTGCCCGATCAGCGTGATCGGGGTGAAGTCCCGCACCGGATCGGGCGCATCCGGATACAGCGCCGGCATCACCGCATGGGCCGCGCCACTCACCAGCAGGGTCTGCCCATCCGGCGCCGCACGCGCCGCGTTGCGGGCGCCGATGGTGGCGCCCGCACCGGGCTGGTTCTCGATCAGCAGGGTCTGCGCGAGCTCGGCGCCCATCGGCTCGGCCAGCAGCCGCGCCGCCACGTCAATGATTCCACCCGCCGCGAAGGGCACGATGACGCGGATGGCGCGCGGTGGCGCCGCGGGCGCCTGGGCCAGCGCCGGCGTGGCGAGGAAGGGCAGGGCGAGCAGGGAACGGCGGTGCATGGCGAACTCCAGGAACTTCCGCCATCGTGACGAAGAACCCCTCGCACCGGAAGCCCGAGCATGCGCGCCCTCCTCCTGCTATTGCTCTGGCTGCCTGGCCTCGCCCAGGCCGAGCCCACGCGCGCCAGCCGCCAGATGGTCGCCACGGCCCATCCCGCCGCTTCCGAGGCGGGCCTCGCCATGCTGCGCGCCGGCGGCAGCGCCCTGGATGCCGCCGTGGCCGCCCAGGCGGTGCTGAGCCTGATCGAGCCGCATGCCTCCGGCCTCTTCTCCGGCGGGCTGCTGCTGGCCTGGGACCCCACCGCCCGCCGGCTGCTGCATTGGGACGGGGTGGCCGAGGCGCCCGCCGCCGCCACGCCCGCCCTGCCGATCGACACGGATGGCACCCGCCTGCCGCCCAGCGTGGCCCGCAGCGGCCGTGCCGTGGCCATCCCCGGCAGCATCGCCGCGCTGGAGGCCGGGCACGCCACCCAGGGCCGCCTGCCCTGGGCACAACTCTTCGCCCCCGCCATCCGCCTGGCGGAAGAGGGCTTCCCCATGCCCCCCTATCTGCACACGGTCCTCACCAACCGAGCGCCCGCGTTGCGGCATAACCCGGATTTCCACGCACTCTTCTATGCCGAGGACGGCACGCCGCATCCCATCGGCCACCTTCTCCGCAACCCGGCCCAGGCCGAGGCGCTGCGCCTGGTCGCGACTGGCGGCGCCGCTTCCCTGCGCGAGGGCCCGCTGGCCGAGGCCTTCCTGGCCGCCACGCGCAGCGGCCCCATCCCCGGCCTGCTCACGCCCGAGGATCTCCACGGCTACCGCGCCATCCCGCGCGATGCGCTCTGCGGCCAGGCCTTCGAGCGCCGTATCTGCAGCGCCGCCGCGCCCTCCTCCGGCGGCGTCGCCGTGCTGCAGCAGCTCGGCCTGCTGGAGCGCGCGGGCTTCGCCACCACCACGCCCGGCAGCGCGACGGCCGCCCATCTGCTGATCGAGGCCGGGCGCCTGGCCCGCGCCGACCGCATCCGCTGGGTGGGCGATCCGCGCTTCGTCACCGTGCCGGAGGATGCGCTGATCGCCCGCCGCTACCTGGATTCCCGCGCGGCCCTCATCAGCCCCACGGAAGCGCGCCCCGAAGCCACGCCCGGCACGCCGGAAAACGCGCCGATGACCTCGCACATCTCGGTGATGGATGCAGAGGGCGGCGCCGTCGCCTTCACCACCACCAACAACCTCAACTTCGGGGCCGACCTGCTGGCCATGGGCGTGGCGCTGAACAATGGGAACACGAATTTCGCGGTGAACCCGCAAGGCAACTCGCCCAACCGCATGCAGGGCGGCAAGCGCCCAGCGACCACCATGGCCCCCACCATCGTCTTCGACGCGACGGGCGCGCCCGAGATCGTGATCGGCGCCGGCGGCGGATCCTGGATTCCGGATGCGGTGGCAGGCGCCCTGGCGGAAATCCTGGGCTGGAATCACAACGCCTGGCAGGCCGTGGCGCGCCCGCGCCTGGGCGCGCAAAGCGGCACCGTGGAGCTGGAGCAAGGCACCGCCGCGGCCAGCCTGGCACCGGCGCTCACCGCCATGGGGCACAGGCCGCGGGTGGTGCCGATCAACACGGGGCTGCAGATCATCCGGCGCCGGCCCGAGGGGCTGGAAGGGGCGGCGGATCCTCGGCGGGATGGGGTGGCCCTGGGGGACTGAACCCAGGGCTCCGCCCTGGACCCGCCGGGGCCGAGAGGCCCCGGACCCCAGCTTTCGTGCCGCTCTCCCGCTTGTGGGTGCTGATTTCGGACAAACTCTCCGCGCGGGGAAAAGGGCGGAGACAGCTTCGGATTTGGATGACAAACAGCCGCAGGTTTCTAGGATTAAATGCCTTTCTAGTCAAGATTTTCGCACGAGAATGTGTCGAAGCGGGCACCCCTCGCGGCTCATCAGGTCAGGCGCCGGCATCGGGCCGCGCCGAACCGGAGAGACCTCCATGCTGCGTCCCCTTTGCGCCCTGCTCCTCATCGCGGCACCCCTGGCCGCCCAGGCCCCGCGCGCCGCGCTCGAAACCCTGTCCGGCACCTATGCCAGCCCGGCCCCGGAGCCCTGGTATGGCGGCTATGGCACCCGCCGCTTCACCTTTGAGAATGGCCAATGGAGCCTGGTCTTCACCCATGCGCTCGACCCGCAGATGCAGCGCCCCACCTTCCGCTTCCGCACCCATGGCCCCTACCGCATCGGCCCGGACTCCGCCGCCGTGCCGGGCGCCTTCGAGGGCGTCTTCTACGAGGATGCGAAATTCGTGACGCTGCTGACCGAAGACCCCAACCTGATCCGCGCCTTCGGCTTCAGCGGCTGCAGCCTGCGCCCGAACCAGGAGGTGGACATCTCCATCACCGGCTGCGCGAATTGGAAGCCCGTCGCGGAATGCCGCGAGGATCATGACCTGGTGGCGCTCGACCCCACGGGGCTGCGCTTCGGCGTGCGGCGGCGCGACAATGACCATTGCACGGCCGCGAACCGGCCGACGGCGCTGCTGCCGGCCGTGGTGCGGCAGTAAAAAACAGGCCTCCGGCGGCTGGGGCCGAAAGGCCCCAGACCCCAACAACTTCAAATGATTGGCCAGCTTTTCCTACCCCAGAAAATCCCCGAGCGCCGCCAGCACCTCCTCCGGCGCTTCCTCCGCCAGGTAGTGCCCGCTGTTCACCGCATGGCCGCTCACCGGCCCGCTCGCATAGTCGCGCCACACCGCCAGCGGCTCATACCATTGCCCGATCTTGCCCTTCGCCCCCCAGAGCGCCAGCACCGGGCAGGTGATCCGCTCGCCCGCCGCGCGGCTCGCGCGGTCATGCACCAGGTCCATGCTCGCCGCCGCGCGGTAATCCTCGCAGATCGCCGTCACCGTGCCGGGGAGGCGCAGCGCGGCCAGGTAATCCGCCCGCGCCTCGGGGTGGAAGAAGCTGCGATCCTTGGGCTCGCGCGAGGTGTGGATGTCGAACCACACCTCCACATCCTGGCTGATCAGCCTCTCCGGCCCCGGATGCGGCTGGGCGAACCAGAACCAGTGGTAGTAGCCCAGGCCGAAAGCCATGTCGGCATGTTCGAAATGATGCAGCGTGGGAACGATATCCATCACGCAGAGCTTCTCGACACGGGCCGCATGGTCCAGCGCCAGCCGATGCGCCAGCCGTGCCCCGCGGTCATGGCTGACGACACTGAAGCGATCGAACCCCAGCCCGCGCATCAGCCCCACCACATCCTTCGCCATCTCGCGCTTGGAATAGGGCGCATGGTCCGCGCTCGGGCCGGGCTTGGCCGAGAAGCCGTAGCCGCGAATATCGGCCGCGATCACGGTGAAGCGCTGCGCCAGCGGCGAGGCCACGCGGTGCCACATCGCATGGGTCTGCGGGTTGCCGTGCAGCAGCAGCAGGGGCGGCCCGCTGCCACCGCGCCGGAAGCGCACCGCCATGCCGTCCACCACCCGCGTTTCCAGCGTGAATCCCTCGAAGAACATGCCCACCTCCCATTGACCCGTTCCAGGCGCCGCGTAGCCTGCGTCATCTTCCAACCGAGGGGAAATTTCCATGGAACGGGACGACGACAAGCTGTTCGAAAAGGGCCTGCCCATCCGCCGCGCCGTGCTCGGCGCCGAGTATGTGGATGCCAGCCTGGAAAAGGCCGACGACTTCATGATGGCCTTCCAGCGCATCACCACCAGCTGGGCCTGGGGCATGGCCTGGGGTGACCCGACGCTGGACCGCAAGACGCGCTCCATCATCAACCTCGCCATGCTCACCGCCCTGGGCAAGATTCCGGAGGTGAAGCTGCATGTGAAGGGCGCGCTCGCCAATGGCGTGACCGTGGACGAGATCCGCGCCACGCTGAGCCACGCCGCCGCCTATTGCGGCATTCCCGCCGCGCTGGACGCCTTCAAGGCGACGCATGAGGTGCTGATCGCCGAGGGCGCCATCAAGCCCAAGGAAGCCAAGCCCGCCAAGGCACCCAAGGCCGCGCCGAAAAAGGCCGCCGCCCCCAAGGTGAAGAAGTAGCCCATGAAGCGCGTCGCCTTTGCCGGCATCGGCAATATGGGCTGGCCGATGGCCGCCAATCTGGTGAAGGCCGGCTTTGATGTCGTGGTCAGCGACATTTCGGCCGAGCGGGTGGCGCGCTTCGCCAGCGAGGTGGGCGGCCACGCCGCCGCCTCCCCCGCCGAGGCGGCGCAGGGGGCCGACGCCTTCCTCTGCATCCTGCCCACCAGCAAGGAGGTGGCGCTCGTCGCTGATGCCGTCCTGCCGGCCCTGCCGGAGGGCGCGCTCTTCATCGACATGACCTCGGGCAATCCCAGCCGCACGCGCGAGATCGCGGCGCGGCTGGTGACCCGCGGGATCCGCATGGTGGATGGCCCCGTCTCCGGCGGCGTGCCGCGCGCAAAGACCGGCGAGCTCGCCATCATGCTGGGCGGCGAGCCAGCCGATCTGGACGCGGCCGAGCCCATCCTGCGCGCCATGGGCACCTCGCTGCACCGCTGCGGCGGCATCGGCGCGGGCCAGGCGATGAAGGCGCTGAACAACCTGGTCAGCGCCGGCGGCTTCCTGATCGGCATCGAGGCGCTGCTGATCGGCCAGAAGCTCGGCCTGGAGCCGGGGCTGATGGTGGATGTGCTGAACAGCTCCACCGGCATGAACAACTCCACCCAAAAGAAGTTCCGGCAATTCGTGCTGTCGCGGCGCTTCGATTCCGGCTTCGGGCTGGACCTGATGGTGAAGGACCTCTCCATCGCCATCGAAGTCGGCAAGGAGGCGGGCGTGCCCACGCCGCTCTCGGCGCTGACGCGGGAATTATGGGCGGCGGCCGCCACCCATCTGGGGCCGGGCGAGGATCACACCGCCGTGGCGAAGCTGTCGGAACGGCTGGCCAATCAGACGCTCACTGGCGGGAATGGGTAGCGCGATGGGGCGGGCCTGAGCGGCCCGCCCTCACGCCGCCGCCTGCTCCAGCGTCGGCGCCACATCCGAGAGCGTAACGCGCCGCATGTCGCGCTTGTGGCGCTGGTCGTCATAGGGCCGGCCGCGGTGCATCGTGCAGCGGTTGTCCCACATCACCAGATCCCCCACCGCCCAGCGATGCGTGTAGACGAGGTGCGGCTGCGTCGCGTGCTCGGTGAGGTCGCGGATCAGCATCAGGGCCTCCGGCACCGGCATGCCCTGGATGCGGCCGATATGCGCCGAAAGGTAAAGCGAGGTGCGGCCGGATTCCGCGTGCCGCCGCACCAGGCGCTGCGGCACGGGGGCGAAGCGCCGCCGCTCGGCCTCGGTGTAGTCGGCAAAGCCCAGATTGGCGCGCGAGAAGATCAGCGAATGCTCGCAGACCAGATCGCGCAGCTCGGCCTGCTGTGCGGGGGAAAGCGCCTCCCAGGCGAGGCGCATATCGGCGAATTGCGTCTCGCCCCCCTCGGGCGGGATGGCGCGCGCGTGCAGCAGGGAATGCTTGGCGGGCGTCGCCTTGAAGCTGCTGTCGGAATGCCAGAGGCGGTTGCCCAGGCTGAAGAAGCGCCGCCGGTCATCGGCGGCCAGGATCTCGCCCTTCTCATCCAGGTTCGAGATGTCATTCACATGCGAGAGCGCGAGGCGCTGCTTCTCCACGTCCACCACCGCCCGCGTGGTCTCCAGCGGGCCGAAGCGGATGGCGAATTCCGTCTGCTGCGCATCGTCAATGTCCTGGCCGGGAATGACGAGCACGCCGTGGCGGTGGATCGCGGCTTCCACCGCGGTGAATTCGGCCTCGGTGAGCGGACGCCGCAGGTCGAGCCCCTCGATGCGGGCGCCGAAAGCGGGGTGAAGCGGGGTCTCGGTCAGCATGGGGTGCCTCCGGGGAGCAATGAGGAAGCGTCCTGCCGCGCGGGGCTTGTTGTCAAGAAATCCCGCGCGCGGCGCCCAAGGGGCAGGCGGTGTTGCCCTCTGGGGATGCAGAACGGCGCTGGCCTCCGGGCGGTGGGGCAAGCCCGGGCTTGCGCCCCATGCGCTGCCCGGCCGATGATCCCGCCACAACGACACCCCTTCGGGAGAGGCCTGACCCATGACCATGACCCGCCGCACGCTATTCGCCGCCGGCGCCGCCGCACCGCTCCTGCCCAGCCTCGCGCAGGCCCAGGCGCGTTGGCAGATGGCCACCCCCTATCCGGATGGGAATTTCCACACCCGCAACAACCGCGCCTTCATCGAGGCGGTGCAGACCGCCACCTCGGGCCGCGTGCAGGTGCAGCTGCATTCCAACGCCTCGCTGCTGCCCATGGCGCAGATCAAGCGCGGCGTGCAGCAGGGCCAGGTGCAGTTGGGCGAAATCCTGCTCAGCGCCTATGGCAATGAGGATCCCTTCTTCGAGATTGACGGCGTGCCCATGCTGGCGCCCACCATCGCCCAGGCCCGCCGCCTGAACGAGCTGACCCGCCCCTATATCGAGGCGCGCTTCCAGCGGCAGGGCCTCTCGCTGCTCTATTCCGTCGCCTGGCCCAATTCCGGCTTCTACACCAACACGCCGGTGGACACGCTGGAGGCGCTGCGCGGCAGCCGCTTCCGCACCTTCAGCGTGATGACCAACCGCTTCGCGACGCTGATCGGAGCGAACCCCGCGCTCATCCAGGCCGCCGAAGTGCCGCAGGCCTTCGCGACCGGCGTGGTGAACGCGATGGTGACGAGTGCGGCGACCGGCGTGGACAGCAGCGCCTGGGATTTCAGCCGCATCTATACGCCCGTCGGCTTCACCCACACGCGCAACGCGGTCTTCGTAAACCGTCGCGCCTTTGAGGGGCTCTCCGCCGCCGACCAGGCCGCGATCCGCACCGCCGCCGCCGCGGCCGAGGTCGCCGGCTGGCGCCTGGCCGAGGAAGCCATCGCCGCCAATGAGGCGACGCTGGCCCAGCGCGGCATGACCGTCGCCCGGCCGACGCCGGCCCTGCTGGAAGCGCTGGACCGCATCGGCCAGGAGATGACCCGCGAATGGGTGGCCCGCGCGGGCGAGGATGGCGCCCGCGTCATCGCCGCCTATCGCGGCTGAGCGGGGTGCTGCTGCGCCGCGCCCTGGATGGGCTTTATCTGGTGAGTGCCGGGCTGGCGGGTCTCTCGCTTTTCGGCATCTTCATCGTGATGATGGCGCAGGTCTTCCTGCGCCAGGGCAATATCCAGCTGCCCGGCGCGGATGACTTCACCGCCTATCTTTGCGTGGCCACCACCTTCTTCGCCCTGGCCTATACCTTCAAGCGGGGCGAGCTGATCCGCGTCGGCCTGTTCATTGACAAGGCCGGGCCGGCCCTGCGGCGCTGGATCGAGGTGGCGGTGCTCGGCCTCGCCGCCGCGCTCGTCACCTACATCGTCTACTGGACCTTCTCGGACGCGATGTTCTCGCGCGAGATCGAGGAGGTGGCGCAGGGCAGCGTGCCCTTCCTGATCTGGATCCCGAAACTCGCCATCCCGCTGGGTTCGGGCATCCTGCTCGTCGCCATCCTGGACGAGCTGGTGAGCGTGCTGCGCGGCCAGAAGCCGAGCTATGTCATTGCCGCGGAAGAGCGTGCCGCGCGCGGCGACTTCTCGGCGGAGGTGTGAGCATGGACATGCTGACCATCGCCCTCCTGCTGCTGGTGCTGCTCTGCCTGCTGCTGGGCAGCGGCCTCTGGATCGCCCTGGCCCTCGCCGGCACCGGCTATGTCGCCATGTCGCTGGTGAACCCGACGCCGGGGCTGTTCCTGGCTTCCGCCTATTGGGAGAGCACAGGGTCCTGGACGCTGGCCGCGCTGCCCATGTTCATCTGGATGGGCGAGATCCTCTTCCGCACCAAGCTCTCGGAGGAGCTGTTCAACGGCCTCGCCCCCTGGGTGCGCCGCATCCCCGGGCGGCTGCTGCATGTGAACATCCTCGCCTGCGGCATCTTCGGCAGTGTCTCGGGCTCCTCGGCCGCCACCTGCGCCACGGTCAGCAAGATCGCCCTGCCGGAGCTGAAGCGCCGCGGCTATGATGAGGGGGTGGCCATCGGCAGCCTCGCCACCGCCGGCACCCTCGGCATCCTCATCCCGCCCTCGATCATCATGGTGGTCTATGCCGTGGCGGCCGAGGTCTCGATCGTGCGCGTCTTCATCGCGGGCATGATCCCGGGGGCGATCGTGATGGGGCTGTTCAGCCTCTACATCATCATCTGGGCCATCCTGAATCCGAAGAAGCAGCCCGCGGCCGAGGCGCCGATGAGCTTCGGCGCCAAGCTGCGGCAATCGGCGCAGCTCATCCCCTGCGCGCTGCTCATCATCGGCGTGATCGGCACCATGTTCGTGGGCTGGGCGACGGCGACGGAGGCCGCGGCCTTCGGTGTCCTGGGCAGCCTCTTCCTGGCCGCCGTGACCCGCTGCCTGACCTGGCGCAGCTTCTTCGAGAGCCTGGCAGGGGCCACGCGCCTCTCCTGCATGATCATGTTCATCCTGGCGGGTGCGGCCTTCCTCACCAAGGCGATGGCGCTGACGGGCATACCAGGGGCGCTCGCCGCCGCCGTCGCCGCCGCCGAGCTCGGGCCTTATGCGATCATCGCCATCCTCACCGTGGTCTATCTGATCCTGGGCACGGCGCTGGATGGCGTCTCGATGATCGTGCTCACCACCTCGGTCGTCGTGCCCATGGTGCAGCATGCGGGCTTCGACCTGGTGTGGTTCGGCATCTTCATCATCCTGCTGGTGGAGATCGCGGAAATCTCGCCACCGCTCGGCTTCAACCTCTTCGTCATGCAGACCATGACGGGCAAGGAACAGACCGAGGTGGCCTGGGCTTCCTTGCCCTTCTTCATGATGCTGGTGCTGACGGTGGTGCTGATCACGATCTTCCCCGAGATCGTGACCTGGCTGCCGGATTACCTGCTGCGGCAATAGCCGGCCCAGGGGGCGCTGCCCCCCGGAGCCTGGTGGTTCAGAGGGGGTAATCCCGCACCGGCTCCACGCCCGCCGTCTCGATCAGCTTGCGCAGCCGCATCACCTGGTCGCCGGCGACCGAATGCGCGCCCAGATGCACGCTGTCCTGCGCGCCGTTCAGCGTGACGCGGATGGCGCCGCTGCCGGAGTGATGCAGCTCCGCCCCCAGCTCTGTCAGCAGGTTCTCGACCGCTTTCGGGTCCAGGTTGTGGTTCAGCGGATGCGCGAAGATCCCGTGCAGGATCTTGCGGTGGCGATGGTTCACGTCGGTTCCTCCAATGCGGATGCCACATCGGAGCATGGCGGTGGCCGGCCGTCCTTGCGTCAGGTCAAGGGGCGCCGGGTCAAGGCATGTCAGCCGGCGGTGGCGACGTAGTGCTTCAGCTCCTCGGCCTCCAGCTCGGCCTCGGCGATGCGGGCCTTCACCAGGTCGCCGATGGAGACCATGCCGGCCAGAGTGCCATCCGCATCCAGCACCGGCAGGTGGCGCACGCGGCGATCGGTCATGAGCTGCAGCGCATCCTGGATCGTGCTGCGCGGCGTGACGGTGTGCAGCACGCGCGTCATCAGCTGCCCCGCCGTCATGCGCGTCACCGCCTCGCCCATGCCGGCCATGGCACGGACGATGTCGCGCTCGCTGACGATGCCGAGGACCACGCCATCCGCCTCCACCACCAGCACCGCGCCAATGCGATGCTGCGCCAGCGTGCGGGTGATGGAGGCGACGCAATCGCCGGTGCGGACGGAAATGACCTGGCTGCCCTTGCCGCGCAGGATGTTGGAAATCACCATGGTGCTTCTTCCTCTCCCAGCCTGGAAACCCAGTGGGGGAAGGCTGCGCCAGGTCGCGCGCAGGTTGCAATGGAATACCGTGCTGCAATGCCGCAAGACCGTGCGGTGCAGCATGCCATGAAAAACCCCTCGGCCCGCCAGGGCCGAGGGGCGTGTCAGCCCGAGAGGAGCGAAGGGCTTACTGCGTCTGCTGGATCGCGCTCAGCAGCCAGGGGCCGCCCTGCACGCGCACGAAGGTCCAGAGCTCGGTCTGCTCGGTGCGCGCATTCGGATCGCCCTCGGTGATGGCGCCGGTCTTGATGTCGCGCGTCCAATCCACCAGCGACATGCGCATGGCGACGGTGGCGTAGTCGCGCGGGCCCTCGTTCCAGGCCTCGGCCAGGTCGCCCTGCTCCAGCTTCACGTCGCGCGTCTCGTTCTTCCAGCCGCGCTCGGCCAGCGCCGCGTAGTCGTCGCGGAAATACTGCACCATCTCCGGCGTCGCGAGGCGCGAGAGGGCCGCAACATCCTCACGCGACCAGGCGGCGTTGATCTCGATGAGGCTGCGCTCGAAGGCCTGGAAATCGGCCGCCTGCACGCCGATCTCGTCCACCGGGCGAGCGGGGCCGCGGCCCAGGCCGCCACCCCCCATCATGGGGCGACCCTGCGGCGCATCCTGCTGCTCGCGCATCATGGCATTCGGCATGCCGGCGGGGGCCGGCTGCTGGCGGAAGCGGCGGAACAGCGCGAAGGCCAGGAAGACCAGGCCAGCGATGATCATCACCTGCAGCAGGAAGCCGAAGAAGCCGGCCAGGCTGCCCAGGCCAGAGAAGAAGCCACCGCCGGCCAGCAGGCCGAAGAGCCCCGCGCCCAAGAGGCCGCCCATGAGGCCCGCCATCATCGGGTTGCGCGCGAAGAAGCCCGGGCGCGCGGCATTGGCTGCGGCCGCGCCGGGGGCGGCGGCGGGCGTGTTGGGGCGCGCGGCCGGCGGCTGCGCCTGGGTGCGCTCCATCGGCTGCGCGGCGCGCGGCGCGGTGTTGGTCGAAGGCGGCGCGGAGAAGGTCCGGTCCCCACGGCTGCCCGAGGAGGAACGCCCACCCGGCGCGGCCTCGGCCAGGACCGGCACCAGCACGAAGCTGGCGGCGGCGATGAGGGTCAGAAAGCGTGCAGTGCGACGCATGATTTTGGCGGCTCCCGATACAAACCCGTGCGACAAGCCCGATTGGGCCAACCTGTCTGAACGGCAATATAGGGTCCATCCGCCCGGATTGCGAGGATGTTTCTCCCAGCGCAGTCTGCCGCGGACACATGCAGGAGTTTTCCATGGCTTGGCGCAGGCTCGTTTCGATGGTGGCGCTGGGCGCGGCCATCACCCTTCCGGCGGCGGCGCAGACGCCCGCCCCGCGCATCCTGCGCATGGCCACCAGCGTGGATGCCGCGACGCTCGATCCGCACGCCACCAACGCCCTTTTCACCTACCTGGTGGTCAGCCAGATCTATGAGAGCCTGACCCATCGCGGTGATGATCTGCGCGTGCATCCCGGCCTCGCCACCGCCTGGCGCCAGGTGGAACCCACGCGCTGGCGCTTCACCCTCCGCCCAGGCGTGAAATTCGCCGGCGGCGAGGATCTGACCGCCGAGGATGTGGTCTTCAGCATCACCCGCGCTTTGGCGCCCACCAGCAACTACGGCATCTTCGTGGACACCGTGCTCCGCGCCGAGGCGGTGGACGCGCTGACGGTGGACCTCGTCACCCGCGTGCCCGACGCCGTGATCCCCGACAAGATGACGCGCATTCTGATCATGGATCGCGGCTGGGCCGAGGCGAACCGCAGCACCGCCCCGCAGAACTTCGCCCAGCGCGAGGAAATGCCCGCGGTGCGCATGGCGAACGGCACCGGCCCCTTCATGATCCGCTCGCGCGAGGTGGATCAGCGGACCATCATGGTGCGCAACCCGCTCTGGTGGGGGAATGCCGCCGGCGTGGCGCCCGATGGCAATGTCACCGAATACCACCACATCACCCTGACCAGCGACGCGACCCGCGTGGCAGCCCTGCTCTCGGGCGAGGTGGATTTCGTGCATGTGCTGCCGGTTCAGGATGTGGCACGCATCCGCGCCAATCCGCGCCTGCGCATCCTGGAAGGGCAGGAGAACCGCACCGTCTGGCTCGGCTTCCGCCAGGATGTGGAGGAACTGCCGGGCAGCGATGTGCGCGGCCGCAACCCCTTCAAGGACATTCGCGTCCGCCAGGCCGTGGCGCATGCGATTGACGTGGAAGCGCTGCGCCGCGCGACGCTGCGTGGCCAGGCCGTGCCCACCGGCTCCATGTGGACGCAATTCGTGAATGGCTGGGATGCGAGCACCGATGCGCGCCCCGCCCTGGACCGCGACCGCTCCCGCCGCCTGCTGGCCGAGGCCGGCTATCCGCAGGGCTTCTCCGTGCCGCTGGATTGCCCGACCGGCACCTATGACGAGGCCTGCCAGGCGGTCTCCGCCATGCTGAACCAGGTGGGCATCCGCGCCACGCTGAACCTGCTGCCCAATGCCGTGTTCAGCCAGCGCGTGCGGCGGCAGGAGACGGCCTTCTACGCGCTCTCCTGGGGGGTGCCGACCTTCGATGCCAGCTACACGCTGCGCGCCGTCATGGCCTCGCGCTCCATCGGCGGCGCGGCCTCCTGGAATATCGGCGGCTGGTCCAACCCGGCCTTTGACGCCCTGATCCCGCGCATTGACGCCGAGGGGGACCCGGCGGCCCGGCGCGCCCTGATGATCGAGGCGCACAGGCTGCACAATGCCGAAATGGGGCATGTGCCGCTCTATCACATGATGATCCCCTGGGCGCACCGCCAGGGCGTCGCCATCCGCCACCGCGCGGACAACCAGTTCCAGGTGCGTGAGATCAAGGTGGATTGATGGGAGCTGTCCTGAAACGCGCCGCCGATCTGCGCGGCTTTCGCATCGCGCCGGGCGACAGCAATTACTTTGCCTGCCTGCTCGATCCCATCGCCGATGGCGCCAGCTTCACCCTGGTGGTGGAGATCTTCGCCCCCGGCGGCGCCACGCCGCCCAACACGCATCGCGCGGCGCAGGAGGCCTTTTTCGTGCTGCGCGGCACCGGGCGCGCCCGGGCCGGCGACAGATGGACGGAGATCGGGCCGGGCGACACGCTGATGCTGCCGCCAGGAACCGAGCATGTGGTGGAGAATACCGGGGCAGGGAAGCTCTATTGCCTCACGCTGATGGTGCCGGATGAGGATTTCGCGGCGCTGATCCGGGGCGGGATTCCGGTGGAGCTGGATGATGAGGACCGGGCGGTGCTGGGCGGAAGATAGGAAAAAACAGGCCTCCGGCCGCTGGGGCCGAAAGGCCCCAGACCCCTTTACTGGGGCGTTTGCAACTCGGTCAGGAGGCGCTGGCCGGCCGGGTCGTTCAGGCCCAGGCCGATGGCTTGGCGCAGCGCCGCCACCGCCTCGTCCCGGCGGCCGAGCTGCGCCAGCGCCACGCCGCGCCCGAGATACAGTTCCGGCACGCCGGTGGTGAGCGCGATGGCGGTGTCATAGGCCTCCAGCGCCTCCGCCCATTGGCCGAGCCGCACCAGGACCGAGCCCTTCACATGATGCGGCCGGTGATCCGTCGCATCCAGCGCGATGGCGCGTGCCAGGGCTTCCAGCGCATCGGGCGTGCGGCCCAGCGCGGCCAGCGCCTGGCCGCGCCCGGTGTGGCCATCGGCCAGATGCGGCGCCAGGCGCAACGCCGTCTCGAAAGCGGCCAGCGCCGCCACATCCTCGTTCTGCCGCAGCAGCGTGTGCCCCATCCCGGCATGGGCGGGCGCATAGGTCGGGTCCAGCGCCACCGCGCGGCGGGCGACGGCCGCGGCCTCGGCCAGGCGGCCCATGAAGCGCAGGATATGCGCCTCCTCGATCAGCCCGTCGCGGTCATCATCATCCAGGCGCTGGGCTTCCCGGGCGGCCGCCAGCGCCTCCTCGAAGCGCCCCAGCTCGCGCAGGAGATTGGCGGAGACGAGATGCGCCCAGGCGGAACGCGGATCGAGCGCCAGCCCGCGCCGCTGCGCCTCCAGCGCGCCCTCGCGGTCGCCCAGCGCGCGCAGCGCCAGCGCCCGCCCGTAATGCGCCGAGGCCCGGGGTGGCCCCTGCTCCTGCATCAGATCCAGCAGTTCCAGCGCGCGGGCGGCATGGCCGGAACGCACGAGCGAGCGCGCGAAGAGGAAGTTGATCGTCGCATCTGCATCGGGGTCATCCACGCGGCGGCGCAGCAGCAGCAGCCGGTCGCGGATCTCCTCCTCCTCGGCGTCGGATTCCGCGATGTGCCAGGCGTAGAGGCGCGGCGCGACGACACGCCAGACCTCGGGCGCGGCGCGCAGCAGCAGCGCATCGGCGCCCTCCGTCGCCGGGCCGTCCAGATCCGCGATGACGCCATGGCCGGCCAGGCGCAGCCGCAGCCGCATGCGCTCCCCCGTCACGATGATCTCGCCGGAGAGCTTGCGTTCGGGCCAGCCCAGCAGGCTGCGGACCAGCGCCGCCAGCCCGCGCAGCGAGAGCCCGGCGGCCGGGATGTTCAGATCCGGCTCCGAGCCCTCCAGCTCCGCACTCGGCCGGTGCAGCGTTTCGGTGCGGACGGCATGGGCGGTAGCGTTGATCGCATCCAGCAGCCGCCGCGCGGCCACGCTGCCGCTCAGGCCGGTATCGGAGAGGCTGGAGGGGACGGAAAGCTCAGCGATCTCGATCGGCTGCCGCGCCGCCTCGCGCAGCACCATGACAACGGCCAAGGCGGCGAAGAGCAGCGGCAGCGTGCCCAGCATCAGGCGCTGGGCGAACCCCCAGGCGGCATTGGCCTGGTTCCAGGCCTTGCGCAGCGGGCCGGGCGGGGCTTCGTCGGTCTCCATGCCCCGCAGCAAAGCGCCGTGTCAGGCGGCCCGCAAGCGACCCCGCCGGGCATATTGCACGCCCAGCAACACGCCACCCAGCGCAAAGCCCACCCAATGCGGCGCGGGGATGGCATCCTTCGCGATGACCTCGATGATGGCGGGGAAGACCATCAGCAGCCCGGCCAGCGCCATCGCCCAGCGTTCCACCGCATTCATCACCGTGATCGCATAGCCCTGGCAGGCGGCGGAGAGGGCGGCCAGGCCCAGCGTGGCGAAGAGAATCTGCTCGGCCACATCCATCCAGGTCATGCCCGGCAGCATGTTCAGCAGCAGGCCCACGCCCTGCGGGTCGGTCACGAAGACGAAGGGCAGCACGAAGGCCGGCAGGGTGTATTTCCAGGCCATCAGCGTGGTGCGGTAGGGGCCGGCGCCGGTGATCGCCGCGGCGGCGAAGGGCGAGAGCGCGGTGGGGGGCGAAACCTCGCTCAGCACCGCGTAGTAGAAGACGAACATATGCGCCGCGTAGTCCGGCACGCCGAGCTTCATCAGCGCGGGTGCGGCCACCACCGCGCAGATGATGTAGCTGGCGGTGACCGGCACGGCGAGGCCGACGACCCAGACGATCAGCGCCGTGTAGATCGCCGTGATGATGAGGCTGCCACCCGCCGCCTGGATCGCGATGTCGGAGAATTTGAGCCCAAGCCCCGTCAGCGTGATGCAGCCCACGATGATGCCCGCGCAGGCACAGGTGGCGGCGATGCCGATGGCCTGCTCGGAACCCGCCGCCAGGGTGCGGATGAACTTCATCGGCCAGAGCGCATGCTCGCGCGAGAGGAAGGAGAGAGCGACCGCGAGGCCCATCGCGTAGAGGACCGAGAGCGTCGCGGAATAGCCCAGCGCCATGAAGAAGATGATCGCGATCAGGCTGGTGAAGTGATACCAGCCGCGCTTGAACATGGCGCCGACCTTCTCCACCGGGATGGGCACGTCATCCTGGCCGCCGCCCGCCGCGCGAATGCGGCGCTGGTCCAGCTCCACCATGAAGAGCAGCGAGGCGTAGTAGAGGACGGTCGGGATCGCCGCCATCAGCAGCACGTCGAGGTAGGAGATCTTCAGGTATTCGGCGATGAGGAAGGCCGCCGCCCCCATGATGGGTGGCGAGATGATGGCGCCCAACCCGCCCGCCGCCAGCAGCCCGCCGGCGTCATGCGGCGTATAGCCCACGCGCTTCATCATCGGCCAGGCGACCGTGCCGATGGTGACGGTGGTGGCGACACCCGAACCCGAGGGCCCGCCCAGCAGGAAGGCCGAGAGCACCACGGTGCGGCCAGCGCTCGACGGCTTTCCGCCCGTCGCGGCGAATGAAAAGTCCACGAAGAACTTCCCCGCCCCCGTGGCGCCCAGGATCGCGCCATAGATGGTGAAGAGGATGATCAGCGTGGCGCTGACATCCACCGCCGTGCCGAA
>JAIYDS010000057.1 GCA_027487385.1 Acetobacteraceae bacterium
AACAAGGGCAACACAGGGAGAGACACCATGGAAGCGCCGGAGCCCATCCTGGATGTGGCGCATCTCGGCCATGTCGAGCTGCTGACGCCCCGCCCGGAGGAGAGCCTGGCCTTCTTCCGCGACATCCTGGGGATGACCGTCAGCGGCCAGCAGGGCGACAGCGTCTTCCTCCGCGGCTGGGATGATTACGAGACCTATTCGCTGCAACTCACCGCGGCCAGCACCTCGGGGCTCGGCCACGCGGCCTTCCGCACGCGCAGCCCGCAGGCATTGGCCCGCCGCCTGGATGCCTTGCGCGCCGATGGCGTCGAAGTCACGGCAACGGACGAAAGTTTCGGCCATGGCACCGGGCACCGCTTCCGCGATCCGGATGGCCATGTGGTGGAGCTCTATTACGACACCCAATGGTACGAGGCCCCGCCCGAACGCCGCCCCGCGCTGCGCAACCAGGCCGAGCGCTACCCCGCGCGCGGCGTGAATGTGCGGCGGCTGGATCACTACAATTGCCTCGCCGTGGATGTCGCCGCCTGCCGGGAATTCTTCCAGCGCAACCTGGGTTTGCGCTGCACCGAACGCATCGTCTTCGACAACGGCCTGGAAATGGGAATGTGGCTCACCGCCACCAACAAATCCTACGACGTGGCCTATGGGCGCGAGGCGAATGGCGTGCATGGCCGCCTGCACCACATCACCTTCGCGCTGGACAGCCGCGAGGCCATTCTCCAGGCCGCCGACACCTTCCTGGAAGCCGGCATCCCCATCGAGAACGGCCCGCACAAGCACGCCATCCAGCAGACCTTCTTCCTCTATGTGATCGAACCCGGCGGCAATCGCATCGAATTCGCCCATTCCGGCGCGCGGCTGGTGCTGGCACCGGATTGGAAGACCATCACCTGGAGCCAGGCCGAGCGGAACAAGGGCCAGGCCTGGGGCCTGCAACTCACCGACAGTTTTCGGACCTACGCCACTCCTCCCTTGCCCGAGAAGAACCCCTCATGACCAATACCGCCCTCGTCATCTCCGCCCATTCCGCCGATTTCGTCTGGCGCGCCGGCGGCGCCATCGCGCTGCATGCGGCGGCGGGCTTCGAAGTCACGGTCGTCTGCCTGAGCTATGGCGAACGGGGCGAGAGCGCCAAGCTCTGGCGCCAGCCGGGCATGACGCTGGAGCGCGTGAAGGCCGAACGCCAAAAGGAGGCCGAGGCCGCGGCCCGCGTGCTGGGCGTGCATGACATCCAGTTCTGGGATCTGGGCGACTACCCCATCACGCTGAGCCAGGAGAGCCTGTTCCGCATGGTGGATGTGATGCGCGCCATCCATCCGAAATTCATCCTCACCCACAGCAAGGAGGATCTCTACAATTGGGACCACCCGGCGGTGACGGATTTCGCACAGCACGCCCGCATCACCGCCCAGGCGCATGGCCACAATCCCGGCCAGAAGGTCCTGGGCGCGCCGCCCGTCTTCCTCTTCGAGCCGCACCAGCCCGAGCAGTGCAACTGGAAGCCCGATGTGCTGCTCGATATCGGGCCGGTCTGGGCGCAGAAGCGCGCGGCCATCGAATGCATGGCGGGCCAGGAGCACCTTTGGGAATACTACACCCGCGTGGCCCAGCAGCGCGGCGCCCAGGCCGCCCGCAACAGCGACAAGTCCATCACCTGGGGCGAGGGCTATGCCAGCATCTTCCCGCATGTGGTCGAGCGGCTCACATGAGGCCGGACCGATTCACGCCGCGGCGAAGCCGCCGCGACGATCGGGCTGCATCGCCGGGCCGATTCACGCCGCAGCGAAGCCGCTGCGACGATCGGGCCGGGGCATGATCACCCTCAGCGCCGCCATCGGCCGCTACCCGCACACGGCGGCGCTGCTGGACGGCGCCGTGCAGGATGCGGAAGTCACGCTGGATTGCGCCCCCTTCCCGGTCATCAGCCGCGCCTTCGCGCCCATGGTGCGGGAATTGCGCTTCGAGGTGAGCGAGATGGCCATCGCCACCTGGCTCCAGGCCTGGGCGCATGGCAAGCCACTGGTGCTGCTGCCGCGCGTGCTGGCAGCGCGAATGCAGGAGGGCTCCCTCTTCTGCCGCGTGGATTCGCCGATTCGCGGCCCGGCGGACCTGGCCGGGAAGCGCATCGGCGTGCGCGCCTACAGCCAGACCACGGGCCTCTGGCTGCGCGGCATCCTCCAGGATTCGCACGGCGTGGCGCCGGAGAGCGTCGCTTGGGTCACCTTCGAGGACCCGCATGTGGCCGAATGCCAGGACCCGCCCTTCGCCACCCGCGCGCCTGCCGGCACCGACATGGTGAAGATGCTGCAAGCCGGCGAGTTGGACGCCATCATCTCCGGCAATGACGCGCCGAGCGGCGATTGGCTGCGGCCCGTCTTCCCCGACCCCGCCGCGGCCGGCCAGGAGTTCATCCGCCGGCACGGGTTCACGCCCATCAACCACCTGCTGGTGATGCGCGCCGACCGCGCGCCGCATGCCGGCGCCGTGCTGCGGCTGATGGATGGCGCGGGCGCCGCCCCCATCAGTGGGCGCGTGGCCATGATGCCGGCCATCGCCTTCGCCGCGCATCACGCCGTGCGCCAGGGCTTGATCCCGCGCGCCCCCACACTCCAAGAGATCTGGGCGGGCCTACCGCCAGACATCGCCTGAAGGAAACGAAACCATGAACCTGCCCCGCCGCGGCCTGATCGCCGCTTCCATCGGCCTCGCCGCCCCTGCATTTTCCTCCGCTGGGGCGCAGGAAGCCTTCCCCTCGCGCCCCGTGAATGTCGTCGTTCCCTGGGGGCCGGGCGGGCCGACCGATGCCTTCGCCCGGGTGCTGAGCCAGCGCCTCGCCACCGATCTGGGCCAACCCTTCCTGGTGGACAACCGCGTGGGCGCCAATGGCACCATTGGCATGGCCTTCGCCGCCCGCGCCCGGCCGGATGGCTATACGGTCGTGATCGCGCCCAACAGCACCTATGCCGTGGCGCCGCATCTCTACCAGCTCTCCTATAACAATGACCGGGACTTCGTCGGCGTGGGCCTGCTCGTCTCCATGCCGATCTTCATGCTGGTGCATCGCAGCTCGCCCGCCACCACCGTCGCCGAATATGTGGCCCTGGCGCGGCGCCCGAACAGCCGGCTGACCTATGCCAATGCCAGCGTGGGCGCCACCTCCCACCTCGCGACCGAGATGCTGCTGCAATCGGCCGGCATCGAGGTGCTGGAGGTGAATTATCGGGGCGGTGGCCCCGCCGTGCAGGCCGTTGTGGCGGGCGAGGCGGGCATGGTCTTCATGCCGGCAGCCGCCGTGATGGGCTTCATCAACTCCGGCGAATTGCGGGCGCTGGGCGTGGCCTCCGCCACGCGCAGCCCCCTGGCGCCGAACGTCCCCACCTTCCGCGAGCAGGGCTTCCCCGATGTGGAAATCGTCGAGCATGTGGCGATGCTTGCCCCCGCCGGCACACCGCAGCCCATTCTGGAGCGGCTCAACGCGGCGAGCCGCGCCGCACTCCGCGCGCCGGAGATCCAGCCTCGGCTGGACGCCCTGGCGGTGACGGCGGAAACGCGCCCCCTCGGCGAATGGGCGGCCTATGCCGCCGCCGAGAGCGCGAAATGGGGCGCCGTGGTGCGGGCGCGCAACATCCGGGTGCAATAGGGGAGATACCGGCCGCCGCTGGCGGTGACGTGAGCGGGTGGGGATTTCACATCCACCCAGGCCAGACTCTTCACAACGTCCCGCGTGATCGGGAACTCCCGAAGGGGGCAGCCCGCAGGCCGCGCCATCCGGTGGTGAAAAGAGCCTTGCCGCAAACACGCGCACCAAAGCAGCGGCGGCCGGAAGAACAATAACTAACTCAGCCCAAATAACGTCAAAGAGAAGAAACATAGCCTCCGGGGGCTGGGGCCACGGGCCCCAGACCCCTTTCCTTAAAGTCTGGGGTCTGGGGCCTCTCGGCCCCAGCCGCCGGAGGCTTTTACTTTAGGCTTGCCTCAACCCGGCAGATTTTCCGCGATATAGGGCGGCAGGTTGAAGCAGCCGGCATGGATCTCCGGCGTCCAGTAGCGCGTCGTGCCCAGGATGCCCGCGGCCTCGGCCCGGCGGCGGATTTCCGCCACCGGCACCTCGCGCAGCCCCTTGGTCTTGGCCGACCAGCCCAGCGTCATGAAGCCCCCCACATAGGTCGGCACCGCCGCCACATAGGCGGAAATGTCGGCGAAGAACTTGCCACGCCGCAGCGAGGTCTCACGCAGTTCATCGGCCTGCATGAAGGGCACGCCGCACTGGTTCACGATCAGCCCATCGGCCGAGAGCAGGCGGGCGGCATTGTGGTAGAACTCATCGGTGAAAAGCACCTCGCCCACGCCGATGGGGTCCGTGCTGTCCACGATCACCACATCGAAAGAACCGGCTTCCGCCTGGCGCACATAATCAATGCCGTCGCCCACGATCACCTGGCCGCGCGGGTTGGTCCAGGCATCGCCGGCCACATCGGGCATGTGCTCCTGGCAGAGGCGGATCACCTCGCCATCAATCTCCACCATCACGCATTTCTCGACGTTCTGGTGCTGCAGCACGCGCCGCAGCACGCCGCCATCGCCGGCGCCGATGATGAGCACGCGCTTGGCCGCGCCATGTGCCAGCAGCGGCACATGGGTCAGCATTTCCTGATAGACGAACTCGTCCCGCTCGGTGATCTGGATGACGCCATCCAGCACCATGACGCGGCCATGCGAGGTGCTCTCGAAGAGCATGATGTCCTGGAAATCGCTCTTCACCCGCGCCAGTTCGCGCTTCACCAGGAAGCGCTGGCCCCAATCGGGATAAAGCGTCTCATTCACCCAAACATCGGTCATCATCATCTCCATCAGCCAAGAAGAAGGGCCGGACGTTGCCGCCCGGCCCCGTTCCTCGCAGCGCTGCGTCGGGCTTAGCCGACCATGCCGCGCTTGTGCTCGCCGAGCGTGATGCGCTCCGGCAGGAAGCCCGTCTTCAGCAGCGGGATGGCCTTGTAGGGGTCGCAATCGCCGCAGACGAAGATGTCCAGGGCCGCGAAATCCCGCTCCGGCCAGGTGTGGATGGAGACGTGGCTCTCAGCCAGCACCAGCACGCCGCTCACCCCGCCATTGGGCGAGAAGTGATGGAAATGCCCGTGCAGGATCGTGGCACCCGAGGCGATGGCGGCCGCGCGCAGCACCGCATCGATATGGCCGGGGTCATCGAGGTTGGTCGCGCCCCAAAGGTCGATGATCAGGTGCGTGCCCGCATAGCGGACGCCATTCCGTTCGACGAAGTAATCCTTCGCCTCCGTGATGGAGCCAGCATCAGCCGAAGCGTGAGTCTTGTTCTGGGCGTCGCTCGGGTGCGTTTCCGAGTCCATCCCCAGTCGGACGAGAGAGTCCATGTCGGGTTCCCTTTCCCACCAGCAGATGACCAATTGTCGGCTGTGCGGCCCCAGCGGCCGTCGGTTCGAACAGGTCAGCGGCGGGGGATATGGGGCAAGGGGCCCCGGGGGTCAAATGAAATTCGACATTTTCGCCCCGAAAAAATCGCGGACCTCCCCCCCACCCCACGCACGACTTAACCGGCCGGGCGCTGGGCAGTCCGCAAAGGCTCCAGCCTTTGGGGGAAACTCCGGAAGAGGTTCAGTTCCCGCGCCAAGCGCGGGAGATCGGCGAGGCCGCGCACCGGGTCCGTGGTCAGGGCGTCGAAGGCGCCGGCCATCGGGCCAGCCGCCAGCTGCGCCGCGAAGCGCCCGCGATGCTGCGCCAGACCACGCTCATCCCCCGCCATGGCCAGCAGCGCCGCCTGGCGCAAGACCAGCCGCTGCTGCGCTTCGGAAAGCGGCTCCCCTCCCGCCGGCAGGCTGTTCAGGTGCCGGCCGAGCGCGGCCGCCGCGCCCACGAAATCCCGCCCATCTGCCAGCAATTCCGAAAGCGGCTCATCCCCCGCCGGGCCCAGCGCCTGCAGCGCCTCGACGGCCAGGTCGCGATTGCCGCGGCGCGCTTCCGCCTGGGCGGCCAGCAGGCTGCGCGTCTGCACCAGCGGCGCCGGCAGCCGGGGGGCGGAGCTGGCGGAAAGCGCGCTGAGCGCCCCTTCCGCATCACGCTCACCGAGGCGAAGCGCGGCGAGGCGGGCGCCCAGCGCGGCCCGCCCCTCCCCGGCCGGGGCGCGCTCCATGGCGCGGCGGAGCAAGCCCGCCGCGCGATCCGGCAAGTCGAGCGCCAGCAGGCGCTCGGTCAGCAGGGTCAGCATTCCCTCGCCCGCCTCGCCCTGGGGCAGCAGCTCGGGATGCGCATCGTAAAGGGCGACGGCGCCGAGCGGCGCTTCGGTCTCCAGCGCGTGCAGGAAGGCGGCCTGGATGGGGCCGCGCAGGCTGCCGGCCTGTTCGGGGAAGAGCGTCTCGGTCTCGCGCAGCAGGTTCAGCGCGGCCCGGGGATCGCCCGATTCACGCCGCAACGCCGCGATCCGCTCGCGCATCGCGACCTCGCGCGCATCACCACGCCAGGCGAAGAGCGCCGATTCCATGGCGCGCGCGGCGCCAGCCGCATCCAGCCTGCCGGTCGCCAGACGCAGTTCGATGGAACGGCGCAGGGCGCGGGCGCGCATCAGCCGGTCCCGCCCATTGGCGGCGGCGGCATAGGCCTCCAGCGCGCGGGCGGGCTGGCCGGTGGCCTCCTCCAGCATGGCCTGGGCCAGCAGGATGGCGGGGTCCTCGGCGGCACTCTCGATCAGGCGGCGGGCGGCGGCGTGCTGGCCGCCTTCCACCAGGGCTTCCGCCGCCGGGCCGAGCACCCGGCGGCGCAGGCCTTCGGGATAGGCGGCCAGCAAGGGCCAGGTGGCGGCGAGGCCGGGCGCGGCCGCCTGGGCATCGCCCAGCATCGCCGCGCGCAGGCTGCGCCAGAGCAGAAGCTCGTCACTGCCCGGCAATTCGGCGTCGAGCCCCACCGCCTCCCCCGGGCGGCCGGCCAGCAGCGCGGCCATGCCGGTGAGGAAGGCCTGGCGGCGATCCAGCGCGGATTCCGGGCTTTCCTGGGCCGCCAAGCGCAGCATGGCCTGCGCCTCCTGCGGCAGGCCCAGCGCCAGCAGGGTCTGCGCCGTGGCCAGCCGCGGCTCGGCCCGCAGCAGGGGCGCGGCCGAGGCGACCGCCGCCTGCTGGGAACGCAGGCGCTCCAGCAAGGCGGGCATGGGCTGGGCCGGCAGGTCGAAGCTGCGCGTCATGCCGAGTGCCGCGAATTGCCCCTCGCTCGGCTCGGCGGCGAGCGCCACGCTGCCGCCCTCGACGGAGAGCAGGAAGCGCTCGGCCCCGCTGCGCAGCGCCACGCGATCGGCCCGCGCCAGCACGGCGACGCCGAGGAAGGTCTCCAGCAGGTCAAGATCCGCGAGGCCGCGCGTCACCAGCTGGCGCGGGGCGGCCTGGGCGACAAGGCCGATCAGCAGCGGCCCGCCGGTCAGCGGATCGGTCAGCGAGACCACGCGGCTCGGCCGTGCCGCGTGCAGGATGGCGCGGCCCTGGTCGAATTCGGCGCGCAGCGCGGGGGTGGCGGCGAGCGCCGGGTGCTGGCGCGGCACGACGGCGACGAGCCAGGCTTCGCCCTCCTGCCGCAGCGCCAGATGCTGGCCGGGCGGGAGCGGGAAGCTGACCAGGGTGGCGCCGGGGATGCGGCTGGCCTGGATCCCCTGGAAGGCGGGCTCGCGCAGCAGGCCGCCGAATTCGATGGGGCGCTCGGTCTCGACCAGAAGCAGCGCCTGCTCGCCCCGGCGCAGCGCCGCGACACCGGCGCCGGCGCCAAGTTGCAGGCGCATGGCGGCACCCAGCTCCGGCTCCTGTGCCAGGCGGGCGCGGATCGGCGGCGGCCCGGCGAGGCTGGCCAGGGGGGGCTGGGGGCGCGGCGCGGCAGCGGGCGGCGGCGGGGCGGCAGGCGGCGGAGCGAGTGTCAGGATGGGTTCCGCGCGCGTGGCCGGGGGCGCTGCTTCAACAGGCGGGGCGGGGCGGGACGCGGCGGCCACGGGCGGGGTTGCGGCCGGCGCGGCGGCCGTGGGGGGTGCGGGGCGGGGCTCCGGACGGGGCGAGGCGGCCACCGATGAAGGGGCGGGCGCGGATGGCGTCGGGCGCGGCTCAGGCGCCGGCAGGGCGGCAACCGGCGGCGTTGCGGGCGCCGCCACGGCTGGCGCGGTGGCAGGAGGTGGCGCTGCCGTCACCTGGGCAGGCGGCGGCGTCGAAGCGGCGGCCGGGCTGGGGGGCGGCGGCGCGGCCCGCGCGGTGGCTGGCGCCGCCTCGCGCGCCGGGCGGCGCGGCGGGGGGCTCGCCTCGGCCTCGCGCGCTTCCGTCGGGTCGAGCACGTCCAGCGCCACTTTCGGGCCATTGCGGAAATGGCGAATGCGAGCACCGGGGCGCAGCGTCAGCTCCACCCCGCCGGGCACCCGCGCCACGGCCAGGACATTGCGCGGAAGCCGGCGCGCGCCGGCCAGATCGATCGCATCAGCATTGGGGAAGCGCAGGATTACTCGATCCCCCTGCTGCTCCACCTGATAGGCGGGCGGCGCGGTCCAGTCGAAGACGATGCGCCCATGGGCCGGGTGATCCCCCGTGCGCACCCCCACGCGCTGATCCGCGGGCGCCTGCGCGGCGACGGGCGCCGCCAGCAGCGCCAGCCAAAGCCCCAGCGCCGCGCGACGCATCAGTCGAAACTCGCCAGCAGCTTGTCGATATCCGCCTGGCTGGTCGCGGCCCCCGGCATTTGCGGGCCATTGGCCAATGCGCGCCCCTCGGTGACCGGCGCGGCCGGCGCCTCCTCCTCGATGGGCGGGAGCGGCGCGCCCGTGGCGAAGCGGGCGGTGACGGCGGCCACCCGCGCCTCGATGGCCTTGAGCGCGCTCACCACCTTGCTGATGCGCTGGCCGGTGATGTCCTGGAAGCTGCACGCCTCATAGATGCGCGTCACATAGGCGCCGAGCTTCTCGCCCTCCTCCGCGCCGAGCCGGGCCTGCATGCCCTCCAGACCCTCGCAGACATCGAGGATCTCGTTGGTGGCATTGGCCGTGTGCTCCACCACCGCATCCAGCTCATCCGTCGCGCGGGGGATGTGGCTTTCGTTGATGTCGTCCACGCGAAGTGCCGCGATCTCGGTCTTGGCGCGCTGCACCTCGCGGCCCAGCGCTTCCAGCTCGGCCAGCAGGGAGGCCTCGGTGGTGGTGAGGTCACCGGTCAGGCTGCCCAGAACCTGGCGCACCGCCTGCTCGATCGGGTCTTGGGTGATTCCGTCAGGCCCCACTCTTTCAAGCATGGACCAGCACCTTCTCGATCTTCTCGCGCAGCGTCTCGGCGTTGAAGGGCTTCACGATGTAGTTGGAGACGCCGGCCGCCTTGGCCGCGACCACGTTCTCCGTCTTGCTCTCGGCCGTGATCATGATGAAGGGCAGGTGCTTCAGCTTGGCATCGGCCCGCACCTCCTTCAGGAGATCAAGGCCCGTCATCGGCTCCATGTTCCAGTCGCTGATGACCAGGCCGAAATTGCCGGCGCGCAGCTTGGCCAGCGCCTCGCTGCCGTCGGTCGCTTCCTCGACATTGTCGAATTCCAGCTGCTTCAGCAGGTTGCGGATGATCCGCAGCATCGTCTTGTAATCGTCCACGATGAGGACGTTCATGTTCTTGTCCAGGGCCATATGCGGTCACTCCTTCTCGCGCCGGGGTGTTGTGCGCCGTCCAGGGTTAAGATGCGGTTATTCGAGCGGGCGGGAGCGATGCCGCGCGAGCTCGGTGGTGACGAGGCGCGCGCGCTCGGGGCGCATGGCGGCCAGCACGGGGGCGGCCTTGGCCTCGCGCATGCGGTCCAGCACCTGGATCAGCACGGCCATCTCCAGCTCGTCGAAGATGCCGGCGGCGTCGCGCGGGCGCATGCCCTCATAGAGGCGCACCATCTGGCGCCAGCCCTGCTCGGTGCGCTCATCGCGCTGGCGGCCCTCGGCTTCCAGCCGGGCGCGCAGGGCGCCCAGCTCCTCCAGCCGGTCGGCCAGGCGGCGTTCGGCGGCGGCGATCAGCATCTCGCGCTGGGCCAAGGCGGCTTCCCGCGCCTCGATCTCGGCGCGGCGGGCGCGCAAGGCTTCCAGAACGGCGCGCTCGGCCACCGCATCCGGTGAGGGTGGGGCCTCGGCGCGCGGCGCGGCAGGGGCCGGCGCGGGCGTGGGGCTGGGCGCTGGCGTGGGCGCGGCGGGCGCGGGCCCACTGGCCACGGCCTGGGAGACCAGGCGGCTCGGCGCCGGCTCATCATGCAGCAGGGATTCCAGCTTCACGCCGAGCAGCGCCAGCATGCCGCACAGCGCCAGCGGCAGAAGGCGGGGACGGGGCAGGCGCATCATTTCATGCCGAGCGCGCGGATCAGCTCGCGCTCGGCCTCGCTGCGGACGGTGGGCGTGGCGGGCGCTGCGGCGCCGGCGAGCGGCCGCGCCTGCTGGACCGCCGCTTCCAGCCGGTCGGCCAGGCTTTCGGCACGCTCGACCAGGTAGCGCAGATCCTCGCGGATCGCCTCGGCGCCGGCCACGCGCTCCGCCACCTGGCGGCCGGCGAGCTCGGTGGTGGCGCGCAACCGCATCAGCGCGGCCTCCGCCGTGCGCGAGGCCTCGCCCAGCCCTTCCGCGCCCTGCTGCAGCGCCACGCGATCGGCGCGGACGGCGCGCAGCATGCGGTCCAGCCGCCAGGCCATCGGCAGGGTGGCGGCGAGGAGGCCGATCACGGTGATGTGCACCGCCCATTCCAGCATGTTCATCCGTTCATCTCCCCCACGGCGCCCAGGCTTTCGGAAATCCGCACGGCCGGTCGGTTCTCGCGGCGGCCGAATTCGGCGGCGAAGAGATGCACGGGCCCGCATTGCAGCCGAACCGGGGCACCCGGCTGGGCGTTCAGCATGATGCGATCCCCAGGCTTGAGCGCGATGACGCTGGAGAGCGGCATGGTCTGCTCATCCAGCACCACATCCAGCGAGATGTCCGTGTGGCGCAGCTGCTCGGCCAGGTGGGTTTCCCAGATGCTGTCGCGGCCGAATTTCTCGCCCATGAATTGCTG
>JAIYDS010000075.1 GCA_027487385.1 Acetobacteraceae bacterium
CCCTTCCTCACCGTGCAGGAAAACCTGGAGACGGCGCTGGCCGCCGCCCCGCGCGGCAGCAATGTGCCCGATGAGGTCTTCGACCTCTTCCCCATCCTGCGGCAGTTCCTGCGCCGGCGTGGCGGTGACCTCTCGGGCGGGCAGCAGCAGCAACTCGCCATTGGCCGCGCGCTGACGGCACGCCCGCGCCTGCTCATCCTCGATGAGCCGACGGAAGGCATCCAGCCCAATGTGATCAAGGATATCGCGAAGGTGATTCATCACCTGGCGCGGGACAGGAACTTCGCCATCGTGCTGGTGGAGCAGTATTTCGAATTCGCGCGGGATCTCGCGGATACCATCACGGTGATGGTGCGCGGCGAAGTGGCGCTCTCCGGCAAGACAAGCGAGCTGGACGAGGCCGAGGTGCGCAAGCTGCTGACGGTGTGAGAGGCGGTGTCCCACCAGCACATCGCCAGCCTGTCACGCGCTTCGCCGCTTGGCCTGACCATGGGAGATGCGGCGGCAAGCCGTCAGGCGGGGGCCACTACGCCATCTCCTGGATCAGCTTGGCGCGCAGCGCGCGGGCAATGTCGCGCCGGCTTTCCGCATTGATCACGAAGGCGCCCGGCCCGCCCATCACGTCGCGGCGGTAATGCTCCTCCAGCGTCTCGCCGCCGCGTGTGACCTGGCCCGCGACGGCAATGGCCAGCGCGTTCACCACCATGCCGCGCCGCACCACGATGTCCCGCGCCACCGGGGCGGGGCGCAGGCTGCGCATGTCGGGCCCATCGCCCGAGACATCAATCACCAGTTGCTCGGCGCGGAAGGGGCCCTCGCGCAGCAGATGGCTGGCATGGTGGATGGCGTCGCCGATGGCGTTGTAGCTCTGCGGGGTGCGGGGTGCGGCCAGCAGCGCATCTGCCAGGGCCTGGGCGGAGGCGAGGTCACTCACCCGCATCCAATCCACGATGGTCTGCGAGCCGCCGGGGCTGCCCCATTCGATCATCGCGATGCCCATGGCGCCGCGGGCCTTGCTGCGGATGGCGGCGATCACCTGGGGATGGGTCAGCGCCTCGGCATAGCCCTCGCGTTGAAGGCGGAACTCCTCCTCGCCGATGGAGCCGGAGGCATCCATCGCCAGCACCAGCAGCATGTCCAGCGTCTCCTGCGCCGCAGCGTCGGTGGCGGCGATCAGGGCGGGGGCGGCAAGCAGGCTGCGGCGGGGCAGGCGCATGGTGGGAACCTTCCAACACTGCGATGCAGCATGGAATTCGCGCGGCCGGCCCCGCAAGCAGAAAATCAACCGGCGACACATCCCGCCGGCCGGCGCGGATCGGCCCCTGCCGCGACAAGGCCGCGCGCGGGCAAGGAGAGCACCGCCTCCACGCTGCCGGCCAGCCAGGTGATCTCCGGCCAGTCCTGAATCTCATGGCCGCGCGCGGCCAGGTCCTCCCGCACTGCCTTCGGAATGCGGGATTCCACGGCGAGGCGCTTCGGAAAGGCCTCGAAGGGCGCGAAGGAGGAGGGGGCGGCATAGGTCGCGACGCGCGGCGCCTCCACCGCATCCTGCAACTCCATCCCGAACTGAAAGACGTTCAGCACGACCTGCAGCATGGCCTGGATCTGCACATCGCCGCCGGGCGTGCCGAAGGGCATGACGCCGCCCTCCGCCGTCACCAGCATGGCGGGATTGGGCGTGAGGCGCGGCCGCTTGCCGGGGGCGACGCCCGAAGGGTGTGCCGGATCGGGCCGAGACTGGCAGCCGCGATTGGACGGGATGAGGCCCAGCCCCGGCACCACCGGCGAGTTCCAGGAGCCGTCCGAAGGCGTCGCGCTGAAGGCATTCCCGTGGCGGTCCACCACGCCGACATAGCTGGTATCGGCCTCCACCATCGGGACCGCGCGCTCGGCCACCGGATGGGCGTGCTGGGTGGCGCCCAGCAGCGGCCCGGGCAGGGAGGGATGCGCGCGGGCCATATCGAGGCCCGAGAGTCGGGCCGACAGATGCGCCTCGCCCAGCAGTTCCTCCACCGGCACGTCGCGGAAGAGCGGGTCGCCGAAATGATGCTCGCGATCGGCGAGTGCCATCTTCAGCGTCTCGACCAGGATATGCAGGTAGTCCGCGCTGTTGTGGGCGTGTTGGCCGATGCCCGCGCGTTCGGCCAGCAGCAGCGCCTCGACCAGGGCCGGGCCCTGGCACCAGGGGCCGCAGGCCAGGATCTCATGCCCGCGCCAGGGGCGGCGCACCACCGGCTCGATGCGGCTGCGGAATTGCGCCAGGTCCGCGGCGGAGAGCCAGCCGCCTTCGGCCTTCTGGTGCACCACGATGGCACGGGCGATGTCGCCCTCGTAGAAGGCAGCGCGGGCGGCGGCGAGGCCAGCGAGGCGACCGCCCTTCGCTTCGGCCGCCGCGGCTTCGTCGGCCATGTATTGCAGGCTGCGGGCCAGGTCGCTCTGCACGAAGCGCTCGCCCACCGCCGGGATGCGCCCGCCAGGCAGGAAGATGGCGGCGTTGCTCGGGTAGCGGGCGTATTCGTCGTGGTGGTTGCGGATGCTCTCATGCAGCAGCGGGAAGACCGCGAATCCGTCGCGCGCGAAGCGGATGGCGTGGCGGGCGAGTTCCGCCCAGCCCATGGTGCCGTGGCGCTCCAGCGCGGTGATCCAGGCATCGGGGGCGGCCGGCACCACGGTGCGGCGCACGCCATCGGGAATCTTCCCGCCATGCTCGCGCAGGAACACATCGGGCGGCGTGGCCGCGGGCCAATGGCCGAGGCCCGCGATGGTCTCGGCCGTGCCATCCGCCATGCGGATCAGAATGGGGGCGACGCCCGCGACATTCACCAGGTCCGGCAGCAGCACGCCCAGCGCCATGCCGGCGGCGCAGCCCGCATCCACGGCATTGCCGCCCGCCTCCAGCACGGCGATGCCCGCCGTCGCCGCCAGGTAATGCCCGGCCGAGACGGCGTGGTGCGGCCCGTATTGCGTCAGCGCCATGAAGATTCCTCCTGCTTCGGCCCAGGCTCCCGCTTGCGCCCGGCGCCGTCAACAACGACCCTGGCGCCATAGGGAGAAAGCGCCAATGACCGAAGACCCCGTCCTGCTGCATGTGGATGCGCAGGGCATCGCCACCGCCACGCTCAACCGGCCGAGCCTCGGCAACGCCTATAACGGCGCGATGCTCTCGGCGCTCATCGAGGGCATGCCGAAGCTGGCCGCCGACCCGGCCGTGCGCGGCCTCGTCATCCGTGGCGCCGGCCGCCATTTCCAGGCGGGCGCCGACATCAACTGGCTGAGCGAGGCGGCCGCCGCCCCGCCCGAGCAGGCCTTCGCCGCCTCCATGATGACGACGCGCGCCATGCAATTGCTGAATGAATTCCCCAAACCGAGTTTCGCCGTGATCCATGGCGCCTGCTTCGGCGGCGGCACCGGCATCGCCTGCTGCGTGGATGTGGCACTCGCCACCACGGAGGCGAGCTTCGGCATCACCGAGGTCCGCGTCGGCGTGGCCCCCACGCCGATCTCGACGCATATGGTCCATGCGATGGGGCTGCGCCACGCCCGCCGCTACGCCATCACCGGTGAGCGCTTCGGCCCCGAGGAAGCCATGCGCATCGGCCTCGTGCATGAGGTCCATGCGCCCGAGGCCATCGAGGCGCGGCTTCAGGCCATCATCGGCGCCATGCTGCTCTCCTCGCCCGCCGGCATCGCGATGACCAAGCGCAGCCTGCTGGAATCCAACGGGCTGACGCTGAGCGAGCACCAGATGACGGCACTCGCCAACGAAAGCTGGATGCAGCGCGCGGGCGCGGAAGGGCGCGAGGGACTCTCCGCCTTCCGCGAGAAGCGAAAGCCGCGCTGGGCGCCCTGATCCGTCAGTCCGGACGGATGTTGTTCGCCCGGACCACGTCGCGCCAGCGGGCCACTTCCGTCCGCACCAGCGCGCCCGCTGCGGCGGGATCCAGCTGCGTGCCCTCCAGCCCCAATTCCTGGAAGCGCCGCTGCACCTCGGGCGTGGCGATGGCGGTGCGCAGTTCCGTCAGCCAGCGCTCGGCCAGCGGGGCGGGCAGCCCCGTGGGCAGGAAGAAGTTGAACCAGTTGACGGCGGTCGCCTCCCCCAGGCCGAGTTCGTTGAAATTCGGCAGGTCGGGCAGCGCGACCGAACGCGCGGGGGAGGAAACGGCCAAAGCCCGCAGCCGCCCGGCACGGATATGCCCGATCGCCGCGGGCAGGGTCTCGATGATTCCGGCCACATTGCCGGCCAGCACGTCGGTGAGGGCTGGCCCCGCCCCACGATAGGGCACGAAGGTGGGCTCGATGCGCGCCGCGCGCATGAAGCTGATGCCCACCAGGTGGCTCGCCGTCGCATTGCCCCCATAGGCGATGGCGAGGTTCTGGCCCTGGCTGCGCGCGGCGGCGAGGAAGGCCTGGATGTCCTGCGCCGGGAAGGCCGGGTTCACCGCGATCACCATGGGCAGCGCGCCCAACACCGCGACATGCGCGAAATCCGCATAGGGGTCGAAGGTGACATTGGGAAAGAGCGCCGGGGACATGGCGTGGGAGACGTTGTTCAGCAGCACGATGTGGCGGTCACCCCGCGCCTGGGCCACGAGGTTGGCGGCGATGGTGGCACCCGCCCCCGAGCGGTTCTCCACGACGACCGGCTGTCCGATCTGCTGCGCGATGCGCTCAGCCAGGATGCGGCTCAGGATGTCGGCCGTGCCGGCGGGCGGGAAGCCGATCACCCAGCGGATCTGTCGCTCCGGCCAGGCGGGCTGGGCGCTGGCAAGGCCAGGGGCCAGGAAGGGCGCGCTGAGCAGCGGCAGCGCAAGGCGACGCGTGAAGGTCATGGCAGGCTCCGGTCGAAGGTGGGGGGAGAGGTGGCAGGCGGGCGGTCGCGTGCCCAGGGGGGGAAGCAAGCCCAGACGGCGTGCCACGCGCATGGCGCCTGCCAAAGGCTGGGCAGGTTGCCGCAATGCCGTGCAACGGGCGGCGGCCGGCTATCGTCCCCTGCCACGCCGGGAGGGCGCCGGGTTTGCGCAGGCGGCGTCCACGAAGAGGTCCACGAAGCTGCCCTCCCCCACATCGCGAATGCCCGAGGGCCCGAGCGCAGGTTCGCGCAGCGCCTCCTCCACCGCATTGCGACGGACGAACCAGACACCTTGGAGCGGGTTCCAGGCATGCGGGTCACACCGGAAATCAGCGAGATAGGCTGCGCTGCGCGCATAGCCGCCGGTCTCCGGCAGGCGGATGGGCTCCAAGAGGTTGATCACCATCCAGACGCGCCGCGTGCCATCGGGGTTGGTTGCGATTTCGGAGGCGACAAAGGCTTCGGCCATCCGGGCGCCCCGGGGCAGCGGAATGCGCCGCCAAGCCTGGCGGGGCGCGAGCGCCAGGTTCGGCGGCACGGGTGCGGTCACGGGCGCCACGGCTTCGGGGGCGGGAGAAGCCGGCGGGGCGACGGGCGGCGCGGTGGTCGCGCAACCGGCCAGGGCCAGCAGGGCCAGGAATCCAAGGCGCGGCGCAAGCATGTCCATCCCCCCAAGCATTTGGCAGGACGCTCCCATGCGCACGCCGCCGCGTGAAGGGGATTCGCGCTCAGAGCGCGACGATCAGATCCACCTCGACCAGCGCACCCAGAGCCAGGCCGGTGACGCCCACCGTGGTGCGGGCGGGCAGCCCGCCCTCGGGGAAGGCCCTTTCCCAGATGGCGTTCATCGCAGCGTAGTCGCGGGCGAAATCCGTGAGGTAGATCCGCGCCATCACCGTGCGCTCCCACTCCCCACCGCTACCGGCCAGCACGGATTTGAGGTTGGCGATCACCTGATGGGTCTGGGCTTCGATACCGCCCGGCACGCAGCGCGTGTTGTCGCTGGGCTCGGTCGGCATCTGGCCGGTGACGAAGAGAAACTCCCCGGCGCGGACGGCGTGGCTGAAGGGGGCGACGCGCTTCGGGCCATCGCCAAGCAGGAAGCGGGTGATCTCCATGCTCACAGGCCCCGATCCGCGCGGGTGGCGTCCAGGTCATCGGCGCGGAAGGCGGCCAGGATTTCGGCCACGCCCTCCTGCGGGGTGAAACCCAGGGCGCGGGCGCGGGTCGCGGCGAATTCGGCGGGCCAGCCGCCGACAATGCCGGCGATGGTCGCATCCGGCTCGCGCTTCACCAGGGCGCGCTCGGCGGGGCTGAGGGCGGCCAGCATCTCGCCCACGCTGACGGCGAGGCCGGGGGGATTGATGCCGCGGTCCACACCCAGGGAGGCGGTGTCCATGGTGGCCGCGTGGAAGAGCCAATCCACCGCGCGGTGGGGCGAGCAGACCCAGACGCGGAACCCGTCCTCGACGGGCAGCGGCGTCTCCAGCCCCAAGAGCGGCTCGCGCAGGATGGCGGAGAAGAAGGAGGAAGCGGCCTTGTTCGGCCGGCCGGGACGGACGATCACGGTGGGCAGACGGATGGAGACGGCGTCGAGGAAGCCCTTCCGGCTGGCATCCTGCAACAGCAATTCAGCGGCGGCCTTTTGCGCGCCATAGGAGTTGGTCGGCACCTGCCGGGCGTCATCCGGCAGCAGGGCGGATTGCCCGCCGCCGAAGCTTGCCACGCTGGAGGTGAAGAGCACGCGCGGCGGCGCGGCCAGTTGGCGGCAGGCCTCGATCACGGCCAGGGTGCCATGCAGGTTGACCCGCATGCCGAGGTCGAAATCCGCCTCCGCCGCCGCGCTCACCACGGCCGCCAGATGCACCACCAGCCCGGTCCCCGGCGGGATCGCGGCCGAGACATCGGCGAGGCTCGCGACATCGCCGCCCAGGCAGGTCACCGGGAAAGGGGCCTGCAGCGGCTTGGGCGCCGCGAGGTCAAACAGGGTCAGGCCCGTGACCGGCTTGCCGCCCAGATGGCCCTGAGCGGCCAGCCGCTCGGCGAATTTGCGGCCAAGGAATCCCCCGCCGCCGAGAATGGTGATCTGCATGATGGGCAGATTGCCCCCGGCCGCGTGCCACGCCAAGCTTGCCCCCATGCACCCGTTTCGCCTCGTCCTGAACCGCCATCACGGCACCCCCGGCATCATCGTCCTGCCCGAGGGGGGCTATCGCCGCGCCAAGCGCGAAATCACCGCCTGGCCCGGCTATGCGCCCACGCCGCTGCATCAGCTGGAGATCGAGGGCCTCGGCTCCGTTCATTTCAAGGATGAGAGCGCGCGATTTGGCCTGGGCAGCTTCAAGGCGCTGGGCGGGGCCTATGCCGTCTGCAAGCTGCTGGGCGCCGAGCTGGCCCGGCGCGGCACCGCCAACAACGCCGATGGCGCGGCCCTCGAATCCGGCCAATACGCCCATGCAACGGATCAGATCACCGTCACCTGCGCGACGGATGGCAATCACGGCCGCTCCGTCGCCTGGGGGGCGCAGCGCTTCGGGGCGCGCTGCGTGATCTTCGTGCATGAGAACGTTTCCCAGGGCCGGCGCGACGCCATCGCGCGCTATGGCGCCGAGATCCGGGTGGTGCCGGGCAATTACGATGACAGCGTGCGCGCCGCCCAGCACGCCGCCGATGAGAATGGCTGGTTCGTGATCAGCGACACCTCCTACCCCGGCTATACCGAGCCGCCGCGCGACGTGATGCAGGGCTATCGCCTGATGGCAGAGGAAGCCATCGCCCAGATGGAAGGCGTCATCCCCACCCATGTCTTCGTCCCTGGCGGGGTTGGCGGGGTGGCGGCCGCCGTCGCCGTGCAACTTCGTGCCATGTGCGGCACCGGGCCGCGGCTCATCATCGCCGAACCCGACCAGGCCGCCTGCCTGACCGACAGCCTGGAGGCCGGCGAGCTGCGGACCGTCACCGGCGCGCTGGACACCGTGATGGCCGGCCTGGCCTGCGGCGAGCCCTCGCTGCTCGCCTGGCAGGAGCTGGAGCGCAGCGCCTTCGCGGCCATGACCGTGCCCGATGCGCTGGTGGGCCCCACCATGAAGGTGCTGAAGGGTCAGGGAATCGAGGCCGGGGAATCCGGCGTGGCGGGCCTCGTCGCGCTGGAAGGCGCCTTGGCCCATCCCTTCGCCGCCTCGGCGCTCGGCCTGACGCATGAGAGCCGGGTGCTGATCTTCGGGACGGAAGGCGCCACCGATCCCGAACTCTATGAAAAACTTACGGCTGATTAACCCGCTTCACGGAACTGACATTTTAGTGTCACATGGGGGCAATGGTGGGGGCTTAGGCGCCACCCACCGAAATCACTTGGGAGAGCCCCTCATGCTGCGTCGCACCCTCGGCAAGGCCGTCCTTGCCACCCCATTGGCCGCCCCTGCCCTGGCGCAATCCGGCCCCGTCGAGCTCTCCTTCTGGCATGGCCTGGCCCAGCCGCTGGGCGGCATCCTGGAGGGCATCGCGAACCAGTTCAACGCGAGCCAGACGCGCTTCCGCATCGTCTCCAGCTTCCGCGGCTCCTACCCCGAGACCATGGTGGCCGCCATCGCCGGCTTCCGCTCCGGCACGGCGCCGCACATCGTGCAGATGTTCGAGGTCGGGACCGGCACCATGATGGCCGCTGGCCGCGCCATCAAGCCGCTGCATGAGCTGCTGCGCGAAACGGGCGTGACCATCAACTTCGATGACTACCTGCCGGCCGTGAAGGGCTATTACAGCCTCGCCGATGGCCGCATGATGGCGATGCCGTTCAACTCCTCGACGGCCATCATGTTCTACAACAAGGACGCTTTCCGCCGCGCCGGCCTGAACCCCGAAGTGGCGCCCAAGACCTGGGCCGAGATGCGCGCCGCCGCCGCCCGCCTGCGCGCCGCCGGCGTGGAAATCCCCGTGACCACCGCCTGGCCAACCTGGACGCAGGTGGAGCAGTTCAGCGCGATCCACAACACGCCGCTCGCCACGCTCGACAATGGCTTTGGCGGGCTGAATGCCGAGCTGCGGATCAACAACCCGCTCATGGTGCGCCACATCAACACCCTGATGGAGATGGGCCGCGAGGGCACCTTCCGCTGGGGTGGCCGTGACGGCGCGGGCGATGCCCTCTTCGCCAATGGCTCCTCGGGCATGATCTTCGCCTCTTCCGGCGCGCGCGCCCGCTTCGTGCGCGAGCTGCCGGGCGGCATCGCCAATATGGGCGTGGCCATGCTGCCCTATTACGACGATGTGCAGGGTGCGCCGATCAACTCCATCATCGGCGGCGCGGCCTTCTGGGCGATGAATCGCGGCCCGAACGCGGCCCGCTCGGCCGATGAGAACCGCGGCATCGCGGAGTTCTTCGCCTTCCTCGCGCAGCCGCGCATCGTGGCCGCCTGGCACACCGAGACGGGCTTCCTGCCGGTCACGCAGACCGCCTTCCGCGAGGTGCAGGCCACCGGCTTCTACACGCAGAACCCGGGCGCCGACATTCCGATTCAGCAGCTGCTGCGCGGCGGCGGCCAGATGACGGGCAACAGCCGCGGCATCCGGCTGGGCGGCTTCGTCGAAATCCGCACGGCGATGCAGGAGGAGATGGAGCGCGCGCTGCAAGGCCAGCAGACGGCGCAGCAGGCGATGGACAATTCCGTGACGCGCGGGAATGTGGTGCTGCGGAATTTCGAGCGGACGAACCGCGGTTAAGTTGAGGGGCCATGCCCCTCAAACTCCCCGGCAAGAACCTCAGGTTCTTGCATCTCCGATGAGTCAGGGTGCAGGGAACTGGTTCCCTGCTGGGTGGGTGTGGGAGGGCAAAGCCCTCCCACGAAACGGAGTGCGATGAAGAAAGTCTATTTCAAGGGCATCGCCCTCCCCTACCTCCTCCTCCTGCCGCAGATCATCGTCACGGGTCTCTTCTTCTTCTGGCCCGCTGCGCAGGCTGTGCGGCAATCCTTCCTGCGCGAGGATGCCTTCGGCCTCTCCAGCCAATTCGTCGGCTTCGAGAATTTCACCGATGTGCTGAGCGACCCGACCTGGCTGGATTCGGCCCTGCGCACCCTGCTCTTCTCCTCCTCGGTCGCCGTGCTGGCACTCGGCGCCGCGCTGTTCCTGGCGGTGCAGGCGGACAAGCACATCCGCGGCGCCGACACCTATAAGACCCTGCTGATCTGGCCCTATGCCGTGGCGCCGGCGATCGCCGCCGTGCTCTGGCTCTTCATGTTCCACCCGAATATCGGCATTTTCGGGCGCATGCTGAACGCGCTGGGCGTGCCCTGGGACTATAAGCTGAACGGCGACCAGGCGATGCTGCTGATCATCCTCGCCGCCGCCTGGAAGCAGGTGAGCTACAACTTCATCTTCTTCCTGGCCGGGCTGCAAAGCATTCCGAAATCCGTTCTGGAGGCCGCCGCGATTGACGGGGCCGGCCCGATGCGCCGCTTCTGGACGGTGGTATTCCCCCTGCTCTCGCCCACGGCGTTCTTCCTGCTGGTGGTGAACCTCGTCTATGCCTTCTTCGACACCTTCGGCATCATCCACTCGCTGACGCAGGGGGGCCCCGGCAAGGCCACGGAAACCCTGATCTACCGTGTCTATACGGATGGCGTGATGAACCTGAATTTCGGCTCGAGTGCCGCGCAAAGCGTGATCCTGATGATCCTGGTCATCGTGCTGACCATGGTGCAGTTCCGCTATGTCGAGCGGAAGGTGCACTACTGATGGCTGCGTCTGATCGTTTGAGCGGAGCGAGAACGTGAATCAGCCGCACAGCAATATCTCGATCAACGAACTCGCCGACCGCACGCGCCGCCGCCAGCGGCGTGAGGCCTTCGTCACCCATGCCTGCCTCGTGCTCGGCGTGCTGATCTTCGCCTTCCCGATCTACCTCACCATCATCGGCTCCACCCATGATGTGAACACCATCGGCCGCGGCGATGTGCCGCTGCTGCCGGGCGGAGAGGCAGGCGCGAATTACAGCCAGGCCTGGGGCGTGGGCGGCGGGCGCTTCATGGGCGTGCCGGCCGGCGTCATGCTGCTCAACAGCATCGTCATGGCCATGTGCGTGGCGGTCGGGAAGATCGCGATCTCGCTCACCTCGGCCTATGCGGTGGTGTTCTTCCGCTTCCCGTTGCGGATGATGTTCTTCTGGCTGATCTTCATCACGCTGATGCTTCCGGTGGAGGTGCGCATCATCCCCACCATCCAGGTGATGGTGGATCTGAACCTGACCAACTCCTACCAGGGGCTGATCATCCCGCTGATCGCCAGCGCCACGGCCACGCTGCTCTTCCGGCAATTCTTCCTGACCATCCCGGATGAATATGTGGAGGCCGCCAAGATCGACGGCGCAGGGCCGATCCGCTTCTTCCTGGATGTGATCCTGCCGCTGAGCCGCACCAACATCGCGGCGCTTTTCGTCATCCTCTTCATCTATGGCTGGAACCAGTATCTCTGGCCGCTGCTCATCGTGAATGACCGCAGCATGGAGACCATCGTCGTCGGCCTGACCAAGATGATCGGCACCGGCGATTCGCAGAATGAGTGGAATGTGATCATGGCAACCGCCGTGCTGGCCTTGCTGCCGCCGGTCGCCGTGGTGGTGCTGATGCAAAGATGGTTCGTGAAGGGCCTGACGGAGACGGAAAAGTAATGGCCACCCTCACGCTCAAGCAGGTCAAGAAGTCCTTCGGTCCCACCGCCGTGCTGCACGGCGTGGACCTCGACGTGCGCGATGGCGAGATGATCGTCATCGTCGGCGCCTCGGGCTGCGGCAAATCCACCCTGCTGCGCATCGTGGCCGGCCTGGAGACCGCGACATCCGGCGATGTCGTCATCAATGGCCAGAACGTCACCCCGCTGGAACCGGCCGATCGCGACGTGGCCATGGTGTTCCAGAACTACGCGCTCTACCCGCATATGAGCGTTTTCCAGAACATGGCCTATGGGCTGAAGATCCGCGGCATGCCGCGCGATGAGATCGTGAAGCGGGTGGATGACGCGGCGAAGCTGCTGGGCATCGGCGCCCTGCTGGAGCGCAAGCCGCGCCAGCTCTCCGGCGGGCAGCGGCAGCGCGTGGCGATGGGCCGCGCCATCGTGCGCAACCCCAAGCTGTTTCTCTTCGATGAGCCGCTCTCCAACCTCGATGCCAAGCTGCGCGTGCAGATGCGCGCCGAAATCCGGCAGCTCCAGAAGCGGCTGAACGTCACCAGCCTCTTCGTCACGCATGACCAGGTGGAGGCGATGACGCTGGGCGACCGCCTGGTGGTGATGCATGCGGGCCATGCCGCGCAGATCGCGACGCCGATGGAAATCTGGGAAAAGCCCGCCGACACCTATGTGGCGGGCTTCATCGGCAGCCCCTCGATGAATTTCCTGCCGGCCACGCTGGTGGAAGGCGGCGGCGCCGCGCGGCTCGACACCAACGGCCTCATCCTGCCCTTCGCCGATGGCCCGCGCGCCGGGGCGGCCGGCCGCAAGCTGACCTTGGGCATCCGGCCTGAGCATCTGCGCATCGGCCAGGGCGGCCTGGATGTGATGGTGGATCTGGTGGAGCCCTTGGGCGGCGAGAGCGTGCTGCACGGGAAACTGCCCGATGGCACGCCGCTCACCGCGCGCCTGCAAGGGGCCACCTACAGCGACGGGCCGATGGGCGTGATCCTGCCGCTGGAATTGTTGCACGTCTTTGACGGCGAGACTGGGAAGAGGATTGAAGCCGGGCGGTAAACTCCCCAATCTCCCGCTCAACCAACCGGGAGATCACGTTCCATGCTTCGCCGTCAGGTCCTGGCGCTTTCCGCCCTGGCCACCCCCGCCCTCGCTCCCTCCGCGCTGGCCCAGACCGCCACGGATTGGCCGAGCGCGCCGGTGCGCTTCATCGTCCCCTTCGCCGCCGGCGGCCCGACCGACATCCCCGCGCGCATGATCGCCGAGGAAATGTCCAAGGCGCTACCGAACCGCATCGTGGTGGAGAACCGCACCGGCTCGGGCATCATCATCGGCACGGATCTGGTGGCCAAGGCGCCGAAGGATGGGCTGACGGTGCTCTACACCACGGTGGGCCATGCCGTGGTGCGCGCGCTCTTCTCGCGTGTGCCCTTTGATCCCATCGCGGATTTCACGCCGGTCGCGCTCGTCGGGCAGATCCCGATGATCATGATGGTGAACAACAATTTCCCCGCGCGCACCCTGCCGGAGCTGATCGCCCTGGTCCGCGCCAATCCAGGGCGCTTCGACTATGCCAGCAGCGGCAATGGCGGCGCGGTGCATCTGGCCTCCGAGCTCTTCCTGCACATGGCAGGCGGTGCCGCCGGTCCTCTCCGGATGAACCACATCGCCTTCCGCGGTTCCTCGGCCGCCATGCCCGATGTGCTGGCCGGGCGCATCCCGATGATGCTGGATGTGGCGGCCGCCGCCGTCCCCTACATCCAGCGCGGCGAATTGCGCCCGCTTGCCATCTCGACCCGCGCGCGCAGCCCGCTGGTGCCCAATGTGCCGACCTTCATCGAGCAGGGCGTGGCGGATTACGAGGCCTATACCTGGCACATGGTCCTGGTGCCCTCGGGCACGCCCGCGCCGGTGGTGCGCGCCATCAACGCCGCGGTCAACCGCGCCGTGGCGCTGGAACCGGTGCGCAACCGCCTGACCGAGCTCACCATGCAGGTGGTGACGGACAGCACGCCGGAGAGCGCCAATGCCTTCCTGCGCGCCGAGATCGCGAAGTGGGAGCCCATCATCCGCGCCGCCGGGATCAAGGTGGAATAGCGCGATGGCCGCCTATCTGATCGCCAACATCACGGTGAAGGACCCGGCCCGCTTCGCCGAATACCGCGAGAAGGTGGCGCCGATGATCGCCGCCCAAGGCGGGCGCTATCTGATCCGTGGTGGCGCGGTGACGGTGGTGGAGGGCGAGCCCGGCTTCGACCGCGTGGTGGTGCTGGAGTATCCCGACATGGAGACGCTGAAGCGCTTCTACCACGGCGCGGATTACGCGCCCCTGATCGCGCTGCGCCAATCCTGCACCGTCTCCCACGTCGCCCTGGTCGAAGGCTACGCGGGCTAATTCCTGGGTTCCAAGGGCCCCCGGCCTTTGGCGGGGGAGTTTGAGGGGGCAGAGCCCTCCTCAACCCGGCTTCGCCCCATCCCTCTCGATCATCAGCTTCCGCGCCGCCTCCGGAATCGGCGTGCTGGCCCCGTTCTGCACGCAGACCAGCAGCGCCTTGCATTCGAAGCAGAGCCCGTTCTTCCACATGGCGTATTCGTGCACGAAGCTGGTGTTGCGCAGGCTGGGCACGCGCAGGGTCAGCAGCACCTCATCCTCGAAGCCCAGCGCGCGGATATAGCGCGCCTCCAGCTTGGCCACGACCGGCCCCGGCTGGTCCGCCTGCAACACCTGGCCGAGCGAGCGCCAGTGATCCACCCGCAGATCCTCGAACATCACCAGATAGGCAGCGTGGTTCACATGGCCGTAGAGGTCGCATTCCGCCCAGCGGATGCGGTGGCGCACCGCGATGTTCCATTCCCCTTCGACGCCGAATTCCTCCAGCAGCGATCCGTGCATGCCATGCCTCCTCTGTCGCGCGTCAAGCTGGACGAAAACGCGTCGCGCATCCACCCTGGCTGGACAAAGGGAGGATGGGAGCATGCGACGCAGGGGATTTCTGGCGCTGGGCGGATTGGCCGTGCCAGGCCTGGCGCGCGCCGCCTGGCCACTGGACCGCCCGATCGAGGTGATCATTCCCTTCCCGCCCGGCGGGGGCGTGGACCAGATGGGGCGGCTGGTCGCGCATCACCTGCCGCGCCACCTGCCCGGCGCGCGCATGGCCGTGATCAACCGGCCCGGCGCGGGCGGGCAGATCGGCTTCGAGGCGCTCTTCAACGCTGCCCCCGATGGCTTCACCATCGGCGCCGCCACCAACACGGCCATGCACGCCATCGCGATCGAGCGCCGCCCGCGCTACCGGCCGGATGAATTCACGCTGATCGCCAATGTGGTGGATGACCCTGGCGCCTTCTGGGTCACGGCACGCAGCCCCTGGCGCACGCTGGAGGATCTGCGCATGGCCGCGCGCGGCCGCCCGGGCGAGATCGGGGTGGGCACGGCCGGCATCGGCTCGGATGACCACATGCTTCTGCTCGCCTTCGAGGCCGCGGCCGGGATCAACCTGCTGCATGTGCCCTATGCCGGCACGGCGCCGATCCAGCGGGACCTGCTGGTCGGCACGCTGCCGCTCGGCGCCTTCAACGGCAGCGAGGCGCTGACCCTGCTGCGCGATGGGCGCATCCGGGGCCTCGCCCAGGGCGGCCCGGAGCGCTGGGCGCCGCTCGGCCCGCTACCCACCTTCCGGGAGGCGGGGTTTGATGTGCTGGGCGGCTCCTCGCGCGGGATGGCAGCCCCGCCCGGCCTCCATCCGGAGATCACGCTGCAGTATGAGTTGGCGTTCGGGGCCATGCTGGCCGATGGCGATTTCCTGCGCGATGCGGCGGCGCAGAATTTCCCGATGCGTCCGCTGGTGGGCCGGGCCTATCGGCAGATGATGGCGGCCGATTACGCCGGGCTGCGGGCGCTGTGGCAAAGGCGGCCCTGGCGGGAATAGCGCGGCTACTTCTCCATCAGCCGCGGCATCAGCTCCACCAGGTTGCAGGGCCGGTGCCGCGCATCGAGCTGCCAGACCAGGATATCGTCCCAGGCATCCTTGCAGGCGCCGGTGCTGCCCGGCAGGGCAAACAGGTAGGTGCCCTGCGCCACGCCGCCGATGGCACGGGACTGCATCGTCGAGGTGCCGATCTTCTGGTAGCTCAGCATGCGGAACAGCTCGCCGAAGCCCTCGATCTCCTTCTCCATCACGCGCTTGAAGGCCTCGGGCGTCACGTCGCGGCCGGTGATGCCGGTGCCGCCCGTGGTGATCACGCAATCCACCTCCGGATCGGCGATCCAGCGGCGCAGTTGCGCCTCGATCAGATCGGCCTCGTCGCGCAGGATCTCGCGCGCGATGCAGCGATGGCCGGCGGCCTCGATGCGGGATTGCAGGGTCTCGCCCGAGCGGTCGGTGCTGAGGTCGCGCGTGTCGCTCACCGTCAGCACGGCGATGTTCACGGGCAGGAAGGTGCGGGAGGGGTCGATCGGCATGGCGCTCAATTGGCCCTTGCGGCGGTCACGCGCAACATGGCGGTGACCTCCTCGACGCTGGCGAAGCTGGGAAAGCCACCCCCGGCGATCTGGTCGAGCGAGGGCGTGGGCAGCCCCAGGCGATGGGCGTAGATCCAGCTGAAGGTCAGGACGCGCGTGACGAAGGCGCGGGTCTCGTGCACCGGGATGCTCTCGATGAAAAGCAGCGGGTCGGCGCGGCGCTGGGCGGCGGGCAGCCAGCGGGACAGGTTGCCGGGGCCGGCGTTGTAGGCCGCCAGGAGGCGGATCAGATCGCCCCGCACCGCCTCATGCCGGGCCAGATAGTGCACGTAGCGCTGGCCGATCTCCAGGCTGAAGCCCGGATCATGCAGCCGCTCCACGCCCTCGGCGCGAAGCGAGGGGTCATTGGCCACATAGCTGGCCGTGGCGGGCATGATCTGCAGCAGGCCGCGCGCCCCGGCCCGGCTGACGGCACTGGGGTCGAAGCGGCTTTCCTGCAGGGCCAGGGCGTAGAGCAGGGAGGGGTCCATGCGGAAGCCGCCATTGGGCAACAGCAGGGGCAGCGGATAGCGGGCACCGTCGCGCGCGCGGCCATCCTCCAGCTGCGCGGCGGTGGCGACCTGGGCGGCAAGGCCGGGCATCTGCGCCTGCTGGGCCACCGCCAGGATGCCCTGGACCACCTGGGGATTGTTCCGCGTGCGGCGCTGCAGAAGGCGCAGTTCGGCCTCGGCGCGCTCGCGTTGGCCGATTTGCAGCAAGGCCAGGGCGCGCCAGCCGCCGGCGGTCTCCGCCAGGCCCTGGGCGCGGGATTCATTCGCCACGTCGCGCTCCCAGACCAGGCCGGGCGGCAGGCCCAGGCTGCGCCGGGCGATCATGCCGTGGAAGGTGCGCGGCTCCTGCGCCGCTTGCAGCATCCAGGGGACGTATTGCGCCGGGCGCCGCGCGCGGACGGCGGAGCGCGCGGTCCAGAAGGCGGCGGCGGCGCGCAGGGTGGGGGGCGCCTGCTCATTCCGCGCGGCGCGCTCAAAGGCCGTATAGGCGCTTTCGTAATTCTGCATCCCCCAGGCGGCGAGACCGGCCTGGTAGGCCGCCGTGGCGTTCTGGGGGGCAAAGCGCAGCCCCTCCTGCGCGATCGTCCAGGCATCGGCGTCCCGCCCCTGGCGAAAGAGGGACTGCGCCATCTCCGCCTTGAGCTGGCCGAGATAGGCGGGGGAAAGCGCGCGGCGGGCGCGGATGAGGGCCAGGGCGGCGTCGAGATTGCCCTCGTTCAGCCGGGCCTGCACGGCCCGTTCCAGCGCGGCGTCCCGGGTGAAGGGCGGCTCGGCCGGCGGGCGCTCCTCGGGCAAAAGATCCGCCGCGGGGTCAGGCTGGCTGGGCGGCGGCGGCGCGGAAGCCCCGCGCGGGAGGCGGCGGATCAGCGCCTCGTGCAGGGCCGGCGCATCGGGCAGGTCGGCGAAGTCGCCGAGCCAGGCCTGGAGCTCATGGATCGAAGGATCCCCGCGCATGTGGCGGTCCGCCAGGAGATGGCCCATCAGCCGGCGGTCATCCAGCCGTTCCGCCTCGCGGATGGCGGCCGGGATGTCGCCGCGCGCCTGGGCCTCAAAGGCGCGGCGCATCCGGGCCGCATCGGCCTGCCCCATGGGCTGCGGCAGCGCCAGAATGGCGGCTGGCGCAGCGGCTGTTCGTGTCCGCACCTGGGAAGGGGCGGTCTGGTCTTGGGCCCGCTGGGCGGTGGCCGGGGCAAGCCCGGCGCCGAAGCAAAAAAAGCCGGCCAGAATGGCGGGCAAAGCGCGGGCCATGGGGCAGAGCGCTCGCATGACGATTTCAGCCCTAGCCCAGTCCTGCCCGGTAAAGCAAGCGCCAATCTGGTTGATGCCATCTATCCAGGCCAGATCAGCCAATGTTGATGTTAGGACTTAGCTTGAGCCCCAATCCCGCCATCATTCATCTCGCGCTGCAACATCAGGAGATCAGCCCAGGCATCGCGCTTGGCGATGGGGTTGCGGAGCAGATAGGCAGGGTGGAGAGTCGGCATCGCCTTCAATACTTTCTCCTCAAGTATTGATACTTGATGCCAACGGCCTCGCAGCCGGGTGATGCCGTCACGTGATTGAAGAAGTCCCTTGGCCGCGACGGCCCCCGCGAGCACCAGGAGGCGGGGCTGCGCCAGCGCGATATGGCGCAGGACGAAAGGCAGGAAGAGCGCGATTTCGGCATCGGTCGGGGTGCGGTTCCCGGGCGGGCGGAAGGGCAGGATGTTGGTGATGTAGAGCTCCCGCGTGCGGCTCATGCCGATGGAGGCGAACATGCGGTCGAGCAGCTGCCCCGAGGCGCCGACGAAGGGCTTGCCCAACCGGTCCTCCTCCGCGCCCGGCGCTTCGCCGATCACCATCACCGGCGCCCCGGCCACGCCATCGCTGAAGACCAGGTTCGTCGCGGTCTCGCGCAGCGGGCTGCCGGTGAATTCGGCCATGGCGGCGCGCAGAGCCTCCAGCGTCATGGCGCCGGCGGCCAGGGCGGCGGCCGCCTCACCATGCGGCGTGGCCTTGCGCAGGGGCGTGGGCGCAGCGGGCCGCGCCGCCGGCGGCGGGGCGGCCGGGGTCGGGGCTGGCGCCGCTCGCGGTGCCCGCGCCACGGGGGCCTCCAGGATCGCCTCATCGGCGCCCATGGCGATCTGCCAGCGCAGGCTGGCCAGCAGCGCATGCTGTTCGGGCGAAAGCGACATGGCTGTCTTCTAGCCCGCCGCGCGGCTTACGCGAAACCGGCGCCTCGTCTAGTTTCCCGCCCAGGACATTTGCCGCGAAGGGTGGGCCGAATGAGCGAAGAACGCGAAGCGATGGAATTCGATGTGCTGATCGTCGGCGCCGGCCCCGCCGGCCTCGCCGCAGCGATCCGCCTGAAACAGCTCTCGCCCGAGATGAGCATCTGCATCGTGGAAAAGGGCGGCGAGGTCGGCGCCCATATCCTTTCGGGCGCCGTGCTCGAACCGCGCGCGCTGGACGAACTGCTGCCCGATTGGCGCGAGGACCCGCCGGCACTCGCCACGCCCGCCGGCGAGGACCGGTTCATGCTGCTGACGGAGACCAAGGCCTTCAAGCTGCCCACGCCGCCGCAGATGCACAATGAGGGCAACTACATCGTCTCCCTCGGCAATGTCGCGCGCTGGCTGGGTGCCAAGGCCGAGGCGCTGGGCGTGGAGATCTACCCTGGCTTCGCGGCGTCGGAGACGATCATCGAGGATGGCGTGGTCAAGGGCGTCGTCGCCGGCGTGATGGGCATCGTGAAGGATGGCAGCAAGGGCGCCGATTACCAGCCTGGGATGGAGCTGCGCGCCACCACCACCCTCTTTGCCGAAGGGTGCCGCGGCAGCCTGACCAAGAAGCTCTTCGACACCTTCAACCTCCGCGCCGAATGCCAGCCGCAGACCTACGCGATCGGCATCAAGGAGCTGTGGGAAATCCCGAAGGAGAACCACAAGCCCGGCCTGATCTGGCACAGCGCCGGCTGGCCGCTTCCGACCGACACCTATGGTGGATCCTGGCTCTACATGTTCGGCGAGAACCTGGTGAGCATCGGCTTTGTCGTCGGCCTGGACTATCCCAACCCCTGGCTCTCCCCCTTCGACGAGTTCCAGCGCTTCAAGCACCACCCGGCGGTGGCGCCGATGCTGGCGGGCGGCAAGCGCATCTCCTACGGCGCGCGGGCGCTGAACGAAGGCGGCTTCCAGTCCATCCCGAAGCTCACCTTCCCGGGCGGCGCCTTGATCGGCGACACGGCGGGTTTCCTGAACGTGCCGAAGATCAAGGGCACGCACCTCGCCATGAAATCCGGCATGGTGGCGGCCGAGGCCATCGCGGGCGAGGGCATCGAGGCCTATCCGGCGCTGCTGCGGCAATCCTGGCTCTGGTCCGAGCTGGAGGGCGTGCGCAACATCCGCCCGGGCTTCGCCAAGTTCGGCTTCTGGGGCGGCATGGTGAATGCGGCGCTGGACACCTACGTCTTCAAGGGCAAGGCGCCCTGGACCATGGGCCACCACGAGGACCACAGCCAGCTGAAATCGGCCGCCGACGCGCCGCGCATCACCTACCCCAAGCCCGATGGCGTGCTCAGCTTCGACCGTCTCTCCTCGGTCTTCCTGGCCAATACCAATCATGAGGAAAACCAGCCCGCCCACCTGGTGCTGCGCGACCCCGGGAAGTGGCTGGGCACCAATTGGGAGCGCTTCGCGAGCCCGGAAAGCCGCTATTGCCCGGCCGGGGTCTATGAGGCGGTGGGCGTCGAAGAGGGAAAGCCCGCTCTTGTCATCAACGCGCAAAATTGCGTGCATTGCAAAACCTGCGACATCAAGGATCCCACCCAGAACATCGACTGGAAGACGCCCGAGGGGGGTGGCGGCCCCAATTATCCCGGAGGAATGTAGTGCATGGCCGACAGCCAGGGTGACCCGCGCAGCGACGCGGAGAAGATCAACGCCTTCCTGCCCAAGCGGGGGGCGCAGGGGCCCTGCCCCGCCTGCGGCCACAATGCCTGGACGCTGGTGGGCGGCCCCGGCTGGTCCGTCACCCTGCCGATGATCGACGGCGCGGGCGCCATCCCCGATGCGCCGCCGCATATCCCCGTCTATGCGCTGGTGTGCAACAATTGCGGCAATCTGCGCCTGCATGCGAGCCGCGTGGTGGATGCCGGGCAGGGAGACAGCCCCTGATGCTCGACCGCTTCGCCCCCTACGTCCTGAGTGTGCTGCGCATCATGGCAGGCCTGCTGTTCTTCCTGCACGGGCCGCAGAAGCTGCTGGGCTTCCCGCCCTCGCCCCGCCCTTCGCCCGAGCTCTTTTCCATGCTGGGCGCCGCCGCCACGCTGGAGATCATCGGCGGCGCCCTGCTGATCATCGGCCTTTTCACGCGGCCGGTGGCCTTCGTCATGTCGGGGCTGATGGCCTGCGCCTATTTCATCGCGCATGCCCCGCGCAGCTTCTGGCCGACCAGCAATGGCGGCGATGCGGCGATCCTCTTCTGCTTCCTCTTCCTCTACCTGGTCTTCGCGGGCCCCGGCCCCTGGAGCCTGGACGCCCGCAAGCGCTGATGCCGCTCATCTCTCTCCTCCGCCAGGGCATGGTGCTCTCGCTCGGCTGGGTGGTCTGCGCCGCCATGGCGCTGACGCATTACGGCTTCCTCTGGGCGCTGCTGCTGCTCATCCTCTGGGCGGCGTTGCTGGTGCGCTTCCAGCGCAGCACGGTCGAGCACGCCAAATCCATCGCCGCCAAGCTGCAAGGACCAAAACCATGATCCGCATTCACGGCATCGCCAAATCCCGTGCCTTTCGCTGCATCTGGGCGGCCGAGGAGGCGGGCCTGCCCTATGAGGTGGTGCCGGTCGGCTTTGGGCCGGGCATCAAGTCTCCTGCCCATCTCAAGGTGAATCCGAACGGCAAGATTCCGGCGATGGAGGATGGCGCGCTGGTGCTCTTCGAGAGCCTCGCCATCAACCTGCATATCGCCGCCAAGGCCGGCCCGCCGCTGATGCCCGTGGGGGATGACGCCAGCCGCGTGCTGCAATGGACGCTCTGGGCCGCAACCGAGGTGGAGCCCGCCGCGATGCAATGGGCCTACAACACCTATCTCCGCCCCGCCGCCGAGCGGGATGCCGGCCAGGCCGCGGCGGGCGCCGCCGGCATGAATGCGCGGCTGGACGTGCTGGAAGGCCAGTTGGGCGCCAACCCCTTCCTTCTCGGCAGCAGCTTCACCATCGCCGACTGCAACCTGGCCGGCGTGCTCTACGGCGCCTGGAGCAACCGCTTCGACCTCGGCGGTCATACCAAGGTGAAGGCCTGGCTGGAGCGCTGCTTCAGCCGCCCGGCGGCGCTCGCCGCCCGCGCCCTGCGCGACGCGGCGTGAGCCTGCCCACAGGTTTGATCGAGACCGCCCGGCGCCTGGATGCGCTGGGCTTCATGCCGAGCAAATCCGGCAATGTCTCGATCCGCATCGAGGGCGGTTTGCGCATCACCCCCTCCTCCCTGCCCTATGCCGCGCTGACCGAGGCCGATCTCGTGGATGTCGCGCTGGATGGCACCGTCCTCGCGGGGCATCGGCGTCCCTCCTCCGAGTGGCGGCTGCATGCCGAGGTCTATGCGGCGCGGCCAGCGGCTTGCGCCATCGTCCACACGCACAGCCCGCGCGCCACGGCGCTTTCCTGCGCGCGGCGCGGCCTGCCCGCCTTCCACTACATGATCGCGCTGGCCGGCGGTGACGACATCCCCTGCTCGGCCTACGCCACCTTCGGCACGGCGGCGCTGGCCGAAGCCGCCGTGGCCGCGCTGGAGGGGCGCCGCGCCTGCCTGCTGGCCAATCACGGCGTGGTGGCGCTGGGCTCCTCCCTCGCCGCTGCCGAGACCCTGGCGCGCGAGGTGGAGAATCTGGCAGGCGAATATCTCGACCTTCTGGCCGCGGGCCTCACGCCCGTGCTGCTGACGCCGGAGGAGATGGCGGCGGTGACGGCGCAATTCGGCGGCTATGGGCGGCTGAGCTGAGACGGCAGATTGATTCTTCGTCACTCCGCCCCCGATTCATTGACCGGAAAACAGGAAGGCCGAGACTTCGCGGTGTTGAACGTCACACGCGAACGGAAAAGAACATGACCCTGCGTCGCCTCCTCCTCGCCTCCCTGATGACCGCCGGCCTCGCCGGCGCGGCACAGGCGCAGTGCGACACCAGCTTCACGCTGGTGAATCGCTCCGGCTCCACCATCCAGGAATTCTACTTCGGCTCCAGCGCGCAGCGCGAATGGGGCGTGGACCAGCTCGGCACGAATGTGCTGGTGAATGGCCAATCCATGCGCTTCCGCACGCGCAACGCGGGCGCCAATGACTTCCGCGTGGTCTGGGCCAATGGTGCGCGCGCCGATTTGATGCGCGTGGACATCTGCGTCACCAGCGAGATCGTCGCCACGCGGAGCGGCATCGAGGCGCGCTGAGGCCCCCGGGCGCGCGGCATTCAGGCCGCGCGCCGCCCCTCTCAGTAGCCTTCCTTCAGCAGCGGGAAGGCGCTGTGCACATGCGGGAAGACCACGGGCGGCGCGCCCAGATGGACATGGCTGCGGTTGAGCTGGCCGAAATTGTTCACCCCCGTCAGCCCCAGCGCCTTGATCACCTCATCCTCCAGGATCTCCAGCAGCCGCTCGATGCCGTCCGGCCCCTCGGCCGCCAGGCCATAGAGGTAAAGGCGGCCAAGCCCCACCCAATCGGCCCCGAGTGCCACCGCCTTCACGATGTCGGTGCCGCGGCTGAAGCTGCCATCCACCATGATCTTCGCACGGCCGGCGACGGCCTCCACCACCTCGGGCAGCACGTCGAGCGAGCCGCGGCCGCCATCCAGCTGCCGCCCGCCATGGTTGGAGACATAGATCACATCCACACCGTGCTCACAGGCCAGCGCCGCGTCCTCACCGGTGCCGATGCCCTTCAGGATCAGCGGGATCTTGTGCTTCTCCTTGAAGCGCGCGACTTCGCGCCAAGAGAGTGCCGCCTGATGGTCCATGCCGGTGTTGGCGGCGCGCCAGGTCTTCACGAAGCGCTTGGCGATGTCGCGCTCGCGGCGTGAGTAATGCGCCGTGTCCACCGTCATGCAGAAGGCGTCATACCCGCTGTCCACCACGCGGCGGACATAGTCATCCACGAAGGCGTCGTCGCCGCGCACATAGAGCTGGAAGACCTTGGGGCCCCGCGACGCCTCCGCGCAGGCTTCCAGGCCCGGCTGGCTCACGCTGCTCAGCATGTAGGGCACGCCGAAGGCACCCGCGCCCTTTGCGACACTCACGCCGCCGCCCGGCTCGAAGCTCTCCAGCGAGCCGACGGGCGCGCAAAAGACGGGCAGCCGGATGCGGTGGCCGAAGAAATCCACGCCGGGATCCACCTTCGAGACATCGTTCAGCACGCGCGGGCGCAGCGCCACCGTGTCGATCGCCATGCGGTTGCGCGCCAGCGTCGTCTCCGTCTCGGTGGCGCCCACCAGATAGTCCCAGACATTGGCATTCAGCTTGATCTTCGCCGCCTTCACGAATTCGTGCAGGACCTGGTAGCGTTCCTCGAAATTGCGCATGGCTTCTCTCCGCGTCGGTTGCCGCAAAACTAGCTTGTGCGGATGAATTCGGAACCCCCCCTCTCGCCGTTCCGCGCCCAAGGCGCGACAATCGCGCAATCCAGGGAGGATCCGATGAACGCCACCGAACGCCGCAACCGTGCCCGCGCCATCCTGCAGGGCAGCGCCTGCATCCACCCGGCCTCCGTGCATGATCCGCTCTCGGCCCGCATCGCCGAGGAGCTGGGCTTCGAGCTTGGCATGTTCGCGGGCTCCACCGCATCGCTCGCCATCCTCGGCGCGCCGGACCACATCCTGATCACGCTGACGGAATTCGCGACCCAGGCGCGCCGCATCACCCGCGCCGGCACGCTGCCGCTGGTGGTGGATGCCGACCATGGCTACGGCAATGCGCTGAACGTGCAGCGCACGGTGGAGGAGCTGGAGGTGGCCGGCATCGCCGCCATGTCCATCGAGGACACGGAACTGCCGCGCCCCTTCGGCGCCGCCAAGCCGCGCCTGATCTCCATCGAGGAAGGGGTGGGCAAGATGCGCGCCGCCATCGCCGCCCGGGTGGATGCCTCGCTCTGCATCTTCGCCCGCACGGGGGCGATGAACGTCACCAGCCGCGATGACTGCCTGGCCCGCATCAAGGCCTATAATGACTGCGGCACGGACGGCATCTTCCTCACGGGCGTCACCACCCGCGCCGAACTGGATGCGGCGGCCGAGGTGGCGAAGCAGCCGCTCATCCTCGGCACGCTCAGCCCCGAGATCACGGATCGCGACTACCTGGCGAGCCGCGGCGTGCGCATCGCGCTGCAAGGCCATGCACCGAGCCAGGCCGCGGCCCAGGCGATCCATGCGACGCTGAAGGCGCTGCGCGAGGGGGTGCAGCCGGCCGAACTGACGGGCCTGCCGGACAAGGGCGCCATGGCCCGCTGGACGCGCGAGGCGCCCTATTCCGAGGCGATGAAGCGCTTCCTGGACTGATCCCTGGCCACGGCCTGGCCGGCGGAGCGTGGCGATTGGCCGGACATCGGCGCGTGGAGCGGGCAGCAGCGACCGGACTGCCTCCCGACGGTGGCACCCGGTGACCCAGCCAGGGGTGCGTCTTCGATCCCGACTCCGGGGCGCAGTTTCGCGGGGCGCGGATCGAAAGGATCTCAACCCTGGACCAAGCGGCGTCCGCATGGGTTCACCTGGCTCGGCATGGCCTTTGCGGAGCGGGTGATGCGGCGTCTCGGCGATGCCGCTTGACCGCATCAAGCTCGGGAGGCGGGTTCCGATCGGGAGCCGACCATCCCGCAAGACGGCCCGCTCGGGACCGGTCTCGGCCGTCGCAACCTCCATGGCGATGGTGTGCCGATCATCGACCGGCCGGCGTTCGGCGGCAGCCGCGGCTCAGCCCTCAGCCGGGCGGGCGTGGACCGTTCCGCCCGGGCCCAGCGGCCCCTGCCATGGCGCGCGCCAGCAATTCGCGCCGCAGATCCTGCAGCGCCATGAAGCGCATCGCATCGGCCAGGCGGACCGCCTCGGCCAGATGCGCCTGGGCGGCGGCGTGGTCGCCCAGGCTGAGCTCGGCATCGCCCAGCAGCATGAGGACGACCACGCGCATCATGTCGCTCTCCGCCTTCTCGCAATGCGGCAGCGCCTCGCCCAGCCGGGCCACGGCCCGCGCGGGATCACCCGCGCGGTGCATCACATGCCCATCGGCCAGCACCGCGAAGACCCAGCTGAAGGGCCGGCCCACCGCTTCGGCCGCCCGGAGGCAGGCATCGGCCGCCGCGCGGGCGGCCGGGATATCGCCGAGATCGGCCAATTCCCGCGCCTGGTAGCCCAGGGCGACCACCACCAGCGGCGCGTCCAGCCCATAGCGCCCGCCATGGCGCGGATGCGCCGCATCGGCCGCCACTTCGGCCATCGCCGCCGCCGCATCCGCGTGCCGCCGGCGCGAGACCTCCACCATGCCGCGCTGGAAGCGGCAGCGCAGCAGCAGCGCCGCATCCGCGCGCGCCCGCCCCTCGGCCTCCAGCAGATCGAGCACACGCTCGGCCTCCGTAAGGTCGCCGGTCATCCAGGCGTGATGCGCCTGCACCACGCGCAATTCGGGCAGCCGCCGCTGTTGCGCCATCCGCCCGGCCAGGGCCTCCGCCTCGCGCAGCCTTATCGTCAGGCGGTCGCCCTCGCCCAGGCGGAACAGCGGGTCGCGCAGCAGCAGCCGCAGCTCGATCCCGCGCTCCAGCAGGGCCGGCTCCTCGGGCAATTGCGAGAGCGCGTCCAGCGCGCGGTCCAGCAGGGTGACGGCCTCGCGATTGGCGAAGCGCGCGAGCGCACGGCGCGCCGCCGCCTCATTGCGCGGCAAGGCCTCGGCCCAGAGGCCGCCGAGCCAGGCATGGCGCGCCAGCATGGGGGAATCCGGCTCCAGCAGCGGCCGGGCGCCCTCGAAGATGCGGGCATGCTGCACCAGGCGCCGGCGCCGCGTCAGCCCGCGATACACCACCTCCTGCAACAGGGCGTGGCGGGGGCCGAGGCGTGTGCTGCTGCCCAGGCCCTCCCGCGCCAGGAAGCCGGCCTCCGCCAGGGTTTCCAGATGCCGATGCGCGGCCTCGGGCGGCATCTCGCCGCCGAGGCAGGCGAGCAGCACCTCGGGCGTCACCGGCTCTTCCACCACGGCCAGCAGGCGCAGCACCTCCCGCGCCTCGGCGGGCAGGCGGTCCACGCGCTCCACCAGCAGGGCGCGCGCCTCGGGGGGCAGTCTGTCGCCCAGGGCCGCCGCCTGCTCGATCAGGAAGGGGTTGCCGCCACAACGGGCGGCGATAGCGCTGGCCTGGCCCGGGGCCGCGCCGCGGGCCGCCGCGAGGGAGGCCGCATCCTCTCCCTGCATCGGCTCCAGCCGGATCGTCGGCAGGGCGCGGCAGCGCGGGCCCAGCCCGTGCTCGGGGCGGGCCAGCAGCAGCAGAAAGAGGCGCCGCCCGGCCAGTTGCGGCAGCAATCCCTCCAGCGCCAGCAGCGTCGCGTCATCCGCCCATTGCAGGTCATCGAAGATGAAGATGGTGGGGGCCTCTTCGGCGCGCGCCAGCAGCCAGGCGCGCGCGGCCTCGATGGTCCGCTCGCGCCGCTCGCTGGGTTGCAGCGCGCGCCAGGCGGGATCGGCCGGCTCCTCACCCAGTAACGCAGCCAGGGCGGCGGAGGGTGCTTCGCCCGGCCCGCGCGTCCTTCCGATCAGATCGGCGATCGGGTGCAGCGCCGCCTCCCGCCGCCAGCGCAGCGCATGGCCGGCCAGGCTGCGCAGACCGGGCGCGGCCTCCGCCGCCACCTCCCGCGCCAGGCGGGACTTGCCCATCCCCGCCTCGCCCAGCACCAGCAGGGCATGGCCCTGGCCGGCGGCGGCGAGGGCGAGGCTCTCGGCCAGCCGGGCACGCTCCGCCACGCGGCCGACAAAGCCCGCCCCGATGCCGCTGCGCGCGTCAAAGCGGGAGAGACTGAGATCCGCGCCCTTCAGGCGCAGCACTTGCTGGGCCTCGGGGAAGCCGCGCAGGATCTGCACCCCCAGCGGCTCGGCCGTGATGGCATGGCCGGCGGCGGCAAGGGTCGCCGCACTGACCAGCGCCTCGCCCGGGGCGGCCGCCTGTTGCAGCCGGGCCGCGAGATGCACGGCCGCCCCCGTCGCATCGAGCGCGGCCAGCCCCGCGGCGTGCAGGGCGTGCAGCAGGAATTCGCCGCTATGCACGCCGATCCGCAGCGAGACCGCACCCGGGATGGCGCGCAGCCGGGCCTGGATGTCCAGCGCGGCAGCGCAGGCGGCCAGCGCGTGATCCGCCAGGCCATCCGGCGCGCCGAACATCGCCATCACGCCATCGCCGGTGATGCGGTTCACACGCCCGCCGAAGCGCGCCACGCATTGGGCGGCCACTTCCAGCGCGGTGGAGATCAGCTCATGGGCGGTTTCGGCGTCATTCTGGCCGACCAGGGCGGAAGAATCCACGATATCGGCAAAAAGCAGGCTCCCGATCCGCAATTCCGCGTCCGGAACGGGTTGGCCTCGCGTCGTCACCGCCAAAAATCTCCGAACGGGCCAGTTTGATCCAGGCGTGTTACAGGAGTCGCGTTCCGGCGGCGAGACACCGTCAGTTGCGGGCGAGTTCCAGCCGGGCGCTGAGCCCCTGGCCTCCGGCCCCGGCCGCAAGCCGCAGCATCCCGCCATGCGCCTTGGCCGCCGCCGCCACGAGCGCAAGGCCGAGCCCCGTCCCCGGCGTGGAGCGGCTGCGGTCCAGCCGATGGAAACGGCGCGTCACGGCGTCGCGCTCCGCCTCGGGAATGCCAAGGCCGTCATCCTCCACCTCGACCACCGGACCGGGCAGCAGCCGCAGGGTGATGTTGGGGCCGCCATGCAGGATGGCGTTGTCCAGCAGGTTGACCACGGCCTGGCGCAGCAATCCGGCATCGCCGTCGAGGCTGATCCCGGGCGGGATCTCGCAACGCAGCCTGTGCCGGGCCTCCTCCGCCACAGGGGCCATGACTTCGGCGCTGGACTGGAGCAGCGCGGAGAGATCCAGCGTGGCAAAGCCCTGGCGCAGCACGCCGCTCTCGGCGCGGGCGATGCGCAGCAGGGCGGCGAAGCTCGCCAGCACGGAATCGAGTTCCTCCAGCGCGCGCTCCATCACCTCCGCATCCCGGGCGGGATCGCGCGGCGCGGCCAGGGCGCCCTCCAGCAATTGCCGCAGGCGGGAGAGCGGGCTGCGCAGATCATGCGCGATGTCGTCCGTCACCTGGCGCTGCGCCTGCATCAGCGCCTCGATGCGGCCGAGCAGCGCGTTGAAGGTGTCGGTCAGGCGGTCGAACTCGTCGCCGCGGCCGGAGAGCGGCAGGCGGCGCGTCAGGTCGCCCTCCATCACGCCCAGCGCCGCGCTGGCGGCGCCGGCCAGGCGGCGCTCCATCCGCAGGGCGGCGAGGAAGCCCAGCAGCAGCGCCAGCAGCGCCGCCGTGCCGCCGGCGATGGGCGGCGTCCAGGCCAGGGCGGAGGCGGCGCGGTCCACGGGCGTGAGGTCGGCCGCCACCAGCAGCGTGGCGCCGCCGGGCAGCGTGCCACCCAGCACGCGCAGGCTCGGCCGCTCACCCGTTCCGGGCAGGTTGGCGAAGCCGCGCAGCGCGGGCGGTGCCGCCGGGATGCGGCCCGCGATGGGCCGGCCATCGGGCGCCAGCAGGGCCACGAAAAGCGGGCCGCGCCGGCGCGTATAGGCCTCCACCGCCAGCGCCAGGCCGCGCAGCCCGAACTCCTCATACTCGCGGAGAAAGCCCTCCGCCTCGGCGGCGATGGCAAGGTCGAGCTGCTGGCGCAGCGCCGCCTCGGCCCGCAGCCAGCCCCAGCCCGAGCCGAGCAGCGAGAGCACCAGCATCACCACGGCCGAGGCGGTGGCGACGCGCAGCGCGAAGGAGGATTTGCGCGCGTTCATCCCGATTCAAGCGCATAGCCCGCCCCGCGCACGGTGCGGATCATCGGCGGCTCGCCCGGCAGGTCGAGCTTGCGGCGCAGGCGGCTGACATGGACATCCACGACATTGGTGGTGGGGTCGAAGCTGAAATCCCAGACCTTCTCCAGCAGCATGGTCCGCGTCACCACCTGGCCCGCATGGCGCAGCAGATATTCCAGCAGGCGCCATTCGGTGGGCATGAGGTCGAGCTTGCGGGCGCCGCGCGTGGCGACGCGCGTCAGCAGGTCCATCCGCAGATCACCCAGGCTGAGCACGGATTGCTCGGCCGGGGGCCCGGCCGGGCGGCGGGCCAGGGCGCGGATGCGGGCGCGCAGCTCGGCGAAGGCGAAGGGCTTGGCGAGGTAGTCATCGGCGCCCGCCTCCAGACCCTCCACGCGCTTTTCCACCTCGCCCAGCGCGGTCAGCACCAGGATGGGCGTGGTGATCTTGGCCAGGCGCAGTGCGCGGATGATGGAAAGCCCGTCTGGCCCGGGCAGCATCCGGTCGGTCACGATGATGTCGAAGGGCTCGCCCATCGCGAGGAACAGGCCGTCCCGGCCATTGGCGGCGTGGTCCACCACATGCCCCTCCTCGCGCAGCCCCTTGGCGATATAGGCGGCGGTGGATTCATCATCCTCGATCAGGAGGATGCGCATGGGGTCCTGCGGGGCGGCACAGGCGGAGGCTGCCACGGATCGGCCGGCAAGGGGAGGCCTTGCAGCGTGTGCTTGCGCAAACCACCGCGGGGGAGGGACAATGGCGCCATGGGAATACGCACCAAGTTCAACCTCGGCCTCCTGCTGGTCTTCGCCATCGGCTTTGCCGCCGCCTGGGTCTTCCTTGACCGCCAATTCGCCACCTCGGCCCGCATCCAGGCGGTGGAGAATGCGCGGATCATGCTCAGCGCCGCCAATGCCGTGCGCGACTACACGACGCGCGAGGTGGCACCCGCCATCACGCGGGGCGACCCCAATGTGATCCAGGCGATGATCATCCCCTCCTACGCCGCGCAGGTGAATCTGCGGCGCGTCCAGGCGGATTTTCCCGAATACGCCTACAAGGAAGCGGCGCTGAACCCGACCAACCCGAATGATCTGGCCGCCCCCTGGGAGGCCGCCTTCATCCACGCCTTCCGCCGCGACCAGAACCTGACCGAGCTGATGGGCGAGCGCGAGACGCCCAATGGCCGCGTGCTGACCCTGGCGCGGCCCATCACCATCCGCGACCAGGCCTGCCTTGCCTGCCATTCCACGCCCGAGCGCGCGCCGCCGCGCATGGTGCAGATCTATGGCCGCACCAATGGCTTCGGCTGGCAGATGGGCGAGACGATCGGCGCGCAGCTCGTCACCGTGCCCATGGCGCTGCCGCTGCGCAATGCGGAGGTGAACCTGCACAGCGCCATGGCCATCCTGCTCGCCATCTTCCTGGGGCTGATGCTGGTGCTGAACCTGCTGCTGCACCTGGTCATCATCCGCCCCGTCACCCGCATCTCGGCCGCGGCGACGGCGGTGAGCCTGGGGCAGGAGGTTCCGGCCACGGATTTCGAGGCCAAGGGCAAGGATGAGGTGGCCGAGCTGGGCCGCGCCTTCACCCGCATGCGGCGCAGCCTGGACCAGGCCGTGAAGATGCTCTCCCCGTGAGCGACGGATGAGCGATGTGATTCGCTTCGGGCGCTACGAGGCCTTCGAGGAGCTGGGCGCCGGCGCCATGGGCAAGGTCTATCTGGCGGTGGACCCGCTGATCGACCGCATGGTGGCGGTGAAGGTGATCCGCACCGACCTGCTGGCGCCCGAGGAACGCGCGGAATTCCTGGAGCGCTTCCGGCTGGAGGTCCGCGCCGCCGCGCGCTGCGCCCACCCGAACATCGTGGCCGTGCATGACTTCGCCGATCATGAGGCGATGCCCTACATCGTGATGGAGCATGTGCCCGGCCGCACCCTCTCCGCCATCCTGCGCGGCGACGCGGAGGAACGGCGGGCGGCCCTGCCTGGGCTGGTGCAGGCGATGCTGGGCGTGCTGGAGGGGCTGAAGGCCGCGCATGCGCTGGGGGTGGTGCATCGCGACATCAAGCCGGGCAACATCATGATCACGCCGCGCGGCCAGGTGAAGATCACCGATTTCGGCATCGCGAAGTTCGGCGGGGGCGAGCTGACGCAGGTGGGCGGCGTGGTCGGCACGCCCGCCTACATGTCCCCCGAGCAGGCGCATGGGCGGGAGGTGGATCCGCGCAGCGACCTCTTCTCGGTGGCGGCGATCCTCTATGAGATTCTCTTCGGCCGCGCGCCCTTCGCCGGCAACAACATGACCGACACGCTGATGCGCCTCACCGGGCCAACGCCGGCGGAGCTGGGCAGCCTGGCCGGCACGCCGCTGGGCGAGGTGCTGCGCCTGGGCCTGGCCAAGGACCCGGCCGGGCGCTTCCCCGATGCGGCCGCTTTCGCGGCAGCGCTGGCTGCGGCGCTGGCGCCCGTGGCGGCGCCGCCCCATCCCCCGGCGCCCGCCATGCCGGCCCGCACCATCCCGCCCGGCCCACCGCCACTGACGCGCCATGTGCCGGCCACAGCACCCCCGCCACGCCCGGTGGCGCCGCCCGCGCCGACCAGCCCGACGGGGAGTGGCTTCGCGCTCTCACCGGCGCAGCTCTCCGGGGCGAGCACGGCGCTGGCCTTCATCGTCGGGCCCATCGCCCGCATCCTGGTGGGCAAGGCGGCGGCCCAGGCCGCTAGCCGAGCAGAGTTCATCGAGCTGCTCTGCGCCCATGCGGACGGGGCGGAGCGCGCGGCGCTGCGGCCGAAGCTGGAGGCGCTGTTCTGAGCGCTGCGCCTAGGTGGTGTGGACTCTTGGGATTCCCGGAACTGGTCTGATGTGATTCATGGCTTCCTTTGAGGAGGCGGCCTTGGGTGTATTGGATCGTTTGGTGCTGAGCGACGCGGCGTGGGAGCGGATGGCGCCGCTCATCATCGGACGCCCTGACCAAAAGGGCTCAACTGGCCGCGACAACCGGATGTTCGTCGAAGGCGTGTTGTGGATCGTGCGCACCGGCGCGCCGTGGCGAGACCTTCCCGAGGTGTTCGGCGACTGGAACAGCGTGTTCCGCCGCTTCAGCCGCTGGAGCGCCAAG
>JAIYDS010000309.1 GCA_027487385.1 Acetobacteraceae bacterium
CTGTCGCGCAGGCCATCGCCCAGCAGGTTCACGGCGAGGACGGTGATGGAGAGGAAGATGGCGGGGAAGAAGACGATGTAGGGCTTCACCTGCCACAGCGCCCGGCCCTCGGCCATGATATTCCCCCAGGAGGGGATGATGGGCGGCGTGCCCGCGCCGATGAAGGACAGGATGGCCTCCGTGATCATCGCGGCCGCGCAGATGAAGGTGGCCTGCACCGTCAGCGGCGCCAGCGTGTTGGGCAGGATGTGCTTGAAGATGATCACCGGCGTCTTGGTGCCCGACGCCACCGCCGCCTCCACATAGGGCTGCTCGCGCAGCGAGAGCACCACGCCGCGCACGAGGCGCGAGACGCGCGGCACTTCCGCGATGGTGATGGCCAGGATCACGTTCTGCACCGAGCCGCGCGTCAGCGCCATCAGCGCGATGGCGAGCAGGATGGGCGGGATGCTCATCATGCCGTCCATGACGCGCATGATGATGCTGTCCGCCAACCGGCTGAAGCCCGAGATCAGGCCGATGGTCAGCCCGATGATCGAGGCGAAGAAGGCGACCGAGAAGCCCACCAGCAGCGAGACGCGCGCGCCATACAGCACGCGGGAATAGACATCGCGCCCCAGCATGTCCGAGCCGAACCAGAATTGCGCGCCCGGCTCACGGGTGCGCAAAGCCGGGGCCAGGGCCGTCGGGTCCTTGGTCCACAGGAAGGGCGCGAAGACCGCGATGAAGAGCATCATCAGCAGCAGCCCGCCGCCGATCGCGATCGTCGGGTAGCGGCGCAGGTAGCCGATGACGCCGCGGCGCGGCTTCACATTGGAGAGGATGTCCTGCGTCGGCTGAGCGATGGCGAGGCCGGGTGGAATCACCAGGCCCGGAGGGAGGGTGGAGGTGCTCATTTGGCCCCCGATGGCTGGAGCGCGAGCATCGCGCGGAAGGCTGAATCGGCGGCCATCAATAGCGGATCCTCGGGTCGAAGAGGGTGTAGAGCAGGTCAATCAGCAGATTGACGAGCACATAGACGAAGCTGAACAGCAGCACGACGCCCTGGATGACGGGGTAGTCGCGCCGCAGGATGGCATCCACCGTGAGGCGGCCGAGGCCCGGGATGGCGAAGACGCTCTCCGTCACCACGGCGCCGCCGATCAGCAGCGCGATGCCGATGCCGATGATGGTGACGATGGGCACGGCCGCGTTCTTCAGCGCATGCAGGAAGAGAATGCTGCGCTGCCCCGCCCCCTTGGCGCGGGCGGTGCGGATGTAATCCTGGCTCAGCACCTCCAGCATGGTGGCGCGGGTGATGCGGGCGATCAGCGCGATATAGACGCCGCCCAGCGCCACCGCCGGCAGGATGAGGTTTTCCATCCAGGGGAAGAAGCCCTGGTTGAAGGGCGTGTAGCCCTGCACCGGCAGCCAATCGAGCTCCAGCGCGAAGACGAAGGCGAGCACATAGCCCACCACGAAGACCGGAACCGAGAAGCCCAGCACCGCGAAGGCCATGACCATGCGGTCAATCGTGGTGCCCTGCTTCCAGGCCGCCACCACGCCCATGGGCACGGCGATGGACACGGCGAGGATCAGCGTGACGATCATCAGCGAGAGCGTCGGCTCGATGCGCTGGGCGATCATGTGGCTGACCGGCAGGTTGGTGAAGATCGAGGTGCCGAGATCCCCATGCAGGATATCCCAGACCCAGGCGCCGAAGCGCACCAGATAGGGGCGATCCAGCCCGAGCGAGGCGCGGATGCGCTCTACGTCATCGGGGGTCGCCTGGTCGCCCGCGATGACCGCGGCCGGATCACCCGGCGCGAGATACAGCAGCGAGAAGACGAAGAGCGCGACCACCGCCATGACCGGAATGGTCGCCAGCACACGCCGGACGATATAGGCCCACATTCAGCATTTCCCCCAGCGCGGCGCGCGGATCATACCCCAACGCGCCAGGCGCGATGCACCGGGACGCCTTGTGGCGCCCCGGCAGAAGATCGGCAAGCCAGGCTGGCCCTTGAGGATCACGACTTGGAGACGCCCCAGAACCAGGGCAGCGGACCCGAGACCACGCCCGAGACATTGCTGCGCCAGGCCTGGTAGCCGCGGTAGAAGCCCGTCGGCACGAAGGGCAGGCTGACCATGGCGGCGCGGTTGATCTCGTCGCAGGCGGCCTTTTCCTGGGCGGCATCCGTCGCGGCGAACCATTTGTCGCGCCCGGCCTCGATGGCGGGATCGGAGGGCCAGCCGAACCAGGCCTGCTCGCCATGCGCGCGAAGACCCAGATAGCTCGCCGGGTTCGTGCAATCCGCGCCGGCGAACCAGGTGAAGAAGATGTTCCAGCCGCCACGCTCGCGCGGCTCGCGGCTGGCGCGGCGGGCGCCCACCGTGCCCCAGTCGGTCGCCACGAAATCCACATTCATGCCGATGGAGCGCAGAAGCGCATTGGCCACCTGGCCCATGGCGGAGAGCGGCGCCAGATCCTGCGCCACCAGCATCGTCACCGGCTGGCCGCTATAGCCGCTTTCCTGCAACAGGCGGCGGGCCTGGGCCGCATCCCGCGGACGGGTCAGGATTTCGCCGCCAGCCTCGGTGTAGTTGGGCGTATCGGGCGTGAACATGCCGCCCATGGCCTTCCACAGCGCGTCATCGCTGCCGACCACGGCGCGCATGAAGTCCGGCTGGCTGACGACCCAGGCCACCGCCTGGCGGGCGCGCGGATCGTTGAAGGGCGCGTGCAGGTGGTTGAAGCGCAGGCAGCCCACATTGCCCAGCGGGTCCGCCACTTCCATGCGGATGTTGCGGTTGCGGCGCATCACGGGGATGAGGTCGTTCAGCGGCTGCTCCCACCAATCCACCTCGCCCGATTGCAGGGCGGCGGCGGCGGTCGCGGGGTCGGGCTGGATGATCCACTCGACGCGGTCCACCATCATCCGCTTGCCGCCGGAGAGCCAGTTCGGCGCCTCGTTGCGCGGCACATATTGCTCGAAGCGGCTCCAGGTGGCGCGCGCGCCGGGCACCCACTCGCCGCGGTTGAAGCGCATCGGGCCGGAGCCCACGAATTCGGTGATCTGCTGGAACGGGTCGGTCCGGGCGATGCGCTCGGGCATCATGAAGGCGATGGGCGTGTTGTTCTTGCCAAGCGCCAGCAGCAGCTTCGGATAGGGCTGGCGCAGGCGCCAGCGGAAGGTGCGATCCCCCGTCTGCGCCAGCTCATCCGTGATGGCGCGGAGCATCTGCCCCATGCCGTCACGCACCATCCAGCGGCTCAGCGAGACGACGCAATCCTGCGCGCGCACCGGTTCGCCATCATGCCAGCGCAGCCCCTCGCGCAGCTGGAAATTCCAGGTGAGGCCGTCGCTGCTGACTTCCTCGCTCTCGATCATCTGGCGGCGGGGCGTGAAGCTGTTGTCGATGCCGTAGAGCGTGTCCCACACCAGCATCGCGGCGTTGCGAACGACGAATTGCGTGCCCCAGATCGGGTCGAAATTCGCGAGGTTCGCCTGCGGAACGAAGCGCAGGGTGCGGGCCGCGGCCCCCTGGCTCAGCGCCGGGGCCGAAATTCCCGCGGTCGCGGCCGTGGCTGCCACGCCGGCCTGCAAGAAGCTTCTACGTTCCATCAGTCTTATCTCCCATGTTCGCCCGGCCTGCTGCCGTGTTGGGCGAAATCTGCATCAGCCTTGGGCAACGCGCCAGTGTCACCCACCGGCGCCGCCCTCACTTCGTCTGGTCTAGCACATCCCGTGCCACTCAGGCGCGCCGCACACCCCAGAAAAGGGCCGAGCCGCCACGCACCACATCGGTGATGCTGCGCCGCCAGGCCTGGGGCGGGCGGACGAGGCCCAGCGGAATGAACGGCACCTCGACCAGGGCCACCCGCTGGATCTCCTCGGCGATGCGCCGCGCGGCGGCGGCATCGGGGGCGGAGAACCATTCCTCGCGCAGCTCCTCCAGCCGCGGCAGCGTCGGCCAGCCGGCCCAGGCGGCTGAGCCATGGCCGCGCAGGGGCTGGTGGCTGCCGGGCACCGAGACGTCGAGCCCCTCCCAGGTGGTGCAGAAGGCGGACCAGCCGCCCTGGTCCACGCCATTGCGGTTGGTGCGGCGCTGGATATGCGTGCCCCAATCCATGCCGGGGAAATCCACATTGAAGCCGACTCGGCGCATCAGATCCGCCGCCACCTCCGAGAGATTCTGCAGCACCGGCAGGTCGGTCGCCGAGAGCAGCGTGACGCGCTGGTTGCTGTAGCCCGTGGCACGCAAGGCGGCGCGCGCCGCCTCCAGGTTGCGCGGCCCCGAGAGCACTTCCAGCCCCGCCTCATTGGCGAGCGGCGTGCCCGGCGTGAAGACGCCGGCCGGCACCACGGAAAGCGCCGGATCCGTGCCGATCGCCGCATTCATGAAGTCGCGCTGGTTGATGGCAGGCAAAAGGGCGCGCCGCACGGCCGGGTCGTTGAAGGGCGGGTGCAGGAAGTTGAACCGCAGCACGCCCAGATTGCCGGCCGGATTCACCACGCCGATCTCGATCTCCCGGTTGCGGCGCAAGAGCGGCAGCAGGTCGGGCAGCGGGGTTTCCCACCAATCCGCCTCGTTGTTCTGCAGCGCCGCGCCCGCCGTCGCGGGGTCGGGCATGATCTTCCATTCGACGCGGTCGAAATTCACCCGCTTGCCGCCCGAGAGGAAATCCACCGGCTCCTCGCGCGGGCGATACTCAGCGAATCGTTCGTAGACCGCGACATCGCCGGGGCGGAACAGATCCTGGCGGAAGCGGAAGGGCCCGCTGCCCGTCGCGTCGGTGATCTGGGTGAAGGGGTCGGTGCGCGCCACGCGCTCGGGCATGATGGCGCAGATATTCGCCGACGGCTTGCCCAGCGCCCAGGCGAGGCCGGGCCAGGGCCGCTTCAGCCGGATGCGGATGGTGCGATCCTCCGGCGCGCTGATCTCATCGGCCAGTGCGTCGAGCCGCTGGCCCAGCACATCGCGCTTGGACCAGCGCTGGATCGAGGCGACGCAGTCGCGGCCCCGCACCGGCTCCCCATCATGGAAGCGCAGGCCCTCCCGCAGGGTGATGGTCCAGGTCAGCCCGTCATTGCTGATGACGTGCCCCTGCGCCATCTGCGGACGCACCTGATAGTCGCGCCCGAGACCGTAGAGCAGGTCATAGACCATCAGCCCGTGGTTGCGGACGATGACGGCGGTGCTCCAGACCGGATCAATGCTCGCCAGGTTGGATTGCGGGATGAAGCGCAGCAGCCGCGCATTGGCCTGCGCGGAAGCGAGGCGCGGTGCCACCACGGCGCCAGCGGCACCGGCCAGCGCCGCGCGGCGGGAAATCTCGCTCATGTCTTGCTGATGTTCCAGAACACGGTGGCGGGTGCCTTGAACACACCCTGGATGTTGCGCCGCCAGGCGCTCGGCTGCCAGTAATAGCCGAGCGGCATGTAGTACATCTCCCGCATCGCGGCGCGATTCAGCGCCTCCGCGATGCGGCGGCCTTCGGCGGCATCGGCCCCCTTCTCCACCCATTCGCCGCGCAGCTGCTCGATCTCGGGCACATTCGGCCAGCCGAACCAGGCATTCGGCCCATTGGCGCGGAGAAAGAGGTGGAAGACCGGCAGCGCGAGCGACTGGCCGGAGGAGGTGGTGTGGATGATGCTCCAGCCGCCCCGCTCCACCGGCTCACGGCTCGCGCGGCGCTGCACCAGCGTGCCCCAGTCGGTGGAGATGACTTCGACATTCATGCCCATCCGCGTCATCACATCGGCGGTGACGAGGCTGAGCGCGTTGATCTGCGGGTAATCGCCCGGCGTGATCAGCACCACGCGCTCGCCATTGTAGCCCGCCTCGCGCAGGGCGGCGCGGGCGCGCTCGATGCTGCGGGTCTGCAGGATTTCGCTGCCGGCCGTATTGGCCAGCGGCGTGTCGCAGGTGAAGACGCCCTCGCAGACGCCCCAGCCCGCCTGGTCATTGCCGGCGACGGCGCGGAGATAATCGCGCTGGTCCACCGCCATCGCCACGGCGCGGCGGATGGCCGGGTTGTTGAAGGGCGGCTGCAGCGTGTTGAAGCGGGCGATGCCATAGGTGCCATCCTGCAGGCGCTGCTCCACCACCACCTGGCGGTTGCGGCGCAGCAGCGGCAGCAGGTCATGCAGCGGATATTCCCAGTAATCCTGCTCGCCCTGCGTCATGGCATTCGCGCTGGTCGCGGAATCCACGATGACCGTCCATTCGACGCGGTCCAGCCGCGGCACGCGCCCGCCGGCCAGGCCATCCACCGCCTCCTGCCGCGGCACATAGCGCTCATTGCGCGCCCAGACGGCCTTCTGGCCCGGATTCCACTCGCCGGGGATGAAGCGGAAGGGGCCGCTTCCGATGCTCTCCCGGATCTGCTGGAAGGCATCGGTCTGGGCGATGCGCTCGGGCATCACGAAGCAGGGAAACTGCGTCTGGCCGAGGGCCAGCGTCAGCAGCGGAACCGGGCGGTGCAGGCGGAAGCGGAAGCGCCGGTCATCCAGCGCCGTGACCTCGGCCACGGCCGGCCAGAGCACCTGCATGAAAGGGTCGCGCCGCGCCCAACGGTTGATGGAGGCGACGGCATCCTGCGCGCGCACCCGCTCGCCATCATGGAAGAACAGCCCCTCGCGCAGGGTGAAGGTCCAGCTGAGCTGGTCGTCCGCGACGCTCCAGCCCTCGGCCATCTGCGGCCGGATCGCGCCAGTGGAATCCTGGGCGCAAAGCTGGTCGTAGATCATGAAGGCGTGGTTGCGCGTGACCACCGCCGTGGTCCAGACCGGATCCACGCTGGTGAGATTGGCCTGGGGGATGACGCGCAGCGTCCGCGCCGCGGCGCCCTGCGCCCCCACCACACGCGGGGCCGCGACACCCGCCGCCGCCCCTGCCAATACGCTGCGTCTGCCGAGTGTCATCGCCGGGTCCTTTTGGGTTGGGAGAAAAGGAAAAAAGGGCCTCCGGCGGCTGGGGTCACGGACCCCGGACCCCATCAATGAAAGGGGTCTGGGGCCCGTGGCCCCAGCCGCCGGAGGCCCCTTTTGTCATCAACTGCGCTGAATGCCCCAGAACAGCGCGAGCCCCGCCACGCGCCCGTTCAGATTGCTGCGCAGCGCCGTGGTGGACATATAGGCCCCGACAGGGATGTAGGGCAGTTCCTCCATGGCCGCGACCTGCATCTCGCGCGCCAGGCGCTGCTCGGTCGCGAGGTCGGTCGCGTCGAACCAGGCGTCGCGCAGTTCTTCCAGGCGCGGCACATTGGGCCAGCCGAACCAGGCGTTGGTGCCATTGCCGCGCAGCGGGAAATGCGCCGCCGGGTTGGCGAAGTCGAAGGAGGAGAAGGCGGTGAAGAGCATGCTCCAGCCGCCCCGCTCCACCGGCTCGCGCGAGGTGCGGCGCTGCACCGTGGTGCCCCAGTCCGTCAGCAGGATATCGGCGTTGAAGCCCAGGCGGCGCACGAGGTCGGCGCCCACCTGCGTCATCGCCGAGGGGGCGAGGATGTCGGTGGGGCCGATCAGGCGCATCAGCTGGTTGGTGTAGCCCGCCTCGCGCATCAGGGCGCGGGCGCGGTCCATGCTCCGCGGGCCGGTCAGCGGGCCCATCGCCGCGTCATTGGCGAGCGGCGTGCCCGGCGTGAAGAAGCCGACCCCCGTGCGGTAATCGGCCTGGTTGGTGCCGACGATGGCGCTCATGAAATCCGCCTGGTTGATGGCGGGCAACAGCGCCTGGCGCAGGCGCTTGTTGTCGAAGGGCGGATGCAGGTGGTTGAAGCGCAGGATGCCGGTCAGCGGCAGCGGATCAATCGCCTCCAGCTTGATGTTGCGGTTGCGCCGCAGCAGCTGTTGGATTTCCGGCGGCGGCTGCTCATACCAGTCGATCTCGCCCGTCTGGAGTGCGGCGGCCGAGGTCGCGGCATCCACGATGATGTTCCACTCGACGCGGTCGAAATGCGCGACCTTCGGGCCGGCCGTCAGGCTCGGCGTGCCGCTGGAGACGGGCACGTAGTCCGGGTTGCGCGTATAGACCACCTTGCTGCCGGAATTGTACTCATCCGCCTTGAAGCGGAAGGGCCCGCTGCCGATGGCCTCGCGCACCTGCTGGAAAGGGTCGGTGCGGGCCAGGCGCTCGGGCATGATGAAGGCCGGGCTGTTCGAGACCTGCGCGAGGGCGGCGAAGATCAGCGGGAAGGGCTTCTTCAGCCGGAAGACCAGGCGCTTGTCATCCACCACCTCGACGGCATCCGTCGCGGCGGCGAGCTGCTGGCCGAAGGGGTTGCGGCGCATCCAGCGCTGGATGCTGGGCACCACATCCTGCGCGCGCACCGGCTCGCCATCATGGAACTTCAGGCCATCGCGCAGGGTGATGGTGACGCGCCTGCCATCCTGATCGACCACATGGCCGGCCGCCATCTGTGGCTGGGGGCGGAATTCCGCATCCATGCCGTAGAGCGAATCATAGATCATGTGCCCGTGGTTGCGGGTGATGTTCGCCGTGGTCCAGATCGGGTCGAGGCTGGTGAGATTGGCCTGGGGCACGAATTTCAGCACACGGTTCTGCGCGGGCTGCGCGAGCGCGGGGCCCGCGAGGCTGGCGGCGCCCATGGTGGCGAAGAGGTCACGGCGCTTCATCGGCGGCTTCCTTGAGACGTAAACGCACGGCATGCCCCATGCAGGCTGAAACGGGGCTGAACGGCGCCCGGGTCAGAACAGGACATCGGGCAGCCAGGTGGCAAGGGCGGGGAACATCACGACCAGGATAATGCCGATCACCTGCAGGATCACGAAGGGGGTGACGCCGCGATAGACGTCACGCGAATCCACATCGGCCGGCAGCACGCCCTGGAGGTAGAAGAGCGTCGGCCCCAGGGGCGGCGTCAGGAAGCTGGTCTGCAGATTCATCGCGATCAGCACGCCAAACCAGATCGGATCAATGCCCATCTGCAGCAGCACCGGCCCGACGATGGGCACGACGATGATGACGATCTCCACGAAATCCAGCGGGAAGCCCAGGATGAAGATCACCAGCATCACCGCCGCCAGCGCGCCATACTTGCCGCCGGGAATCACCTCCAGCACGGCGCGGATCATCTCATCGCCGCCCAGGCCGCGGAACACCAGCGAGAAGAGGGTCGCGCCGATCAGCGTGGCGAAGATCATCGCGGTGACGGACATGGTGGCATGCGAGACCTGCCCCAGCATGCCGCCGCGGAAGGCCCGGCGCAGCGAGACGATGATGCCGAAGGCCAGCCCCACCCCCAACACGGCCGCCGTCCAGACGGCGATGCGGTCGGCCAGCGGCGCCTCCTGCCGGCCGATCCGCAGGTCGAACATCACGCCCAGCGCCACCATCGCCACGGCGCAGACGGCGGCGAGGTAGATCGGCCAGGCGCTGTCCTCGCTGTTGCGCAGCCCGGCGAGGAGCGTGGCACCGACCGCGCCCACGGCCGCAGCCTCGGTGGGCGTCGCGATGCCGCCCAGGATGGAGCCCAGCACGGCGATGATGAGCGCGATGGGCGGGATCAGGGCGCGGGCGATCTGCGCCCCGCTCACCGCGTCACGCTCGGCCTGTGGGATGGCGGGGCCGATCTCCGGCTTCAGGTAGCAGAGCGTGACCTGATACAGGATGTAGATCCCTGCCAGCATCAGCCCGGGGATCATCGAGCCCGCGAAGAGCTGCCCCACCGAGATGGTCTGGATGGAAAACAGCCCCTGCGCCAGCTGCGCCTGCTGATAGGCCGAGGCCAGCACCTCGCCCAGGATCACCATGACGGTGGAGGGCGGGATGATCTGCCCCAGCGTGCCCGCCGCGCAGATGCTGCCGCAGGAGAAGGCCGGGTCGTAATTGCGCTTCATCATGGCCGGCAGGGCGATCAGCCCCATCGTCACCACGGTGGCGCCGACAATGCCGGTGGAGGCCGCGAGCAGCGCGCCCACCAGCGTCACCGAAATCGCCAGCCCGCCGCGCACCGAGCCAAAGAGCCGCGCCATCGCCTCCAGCAATTCGGGCGCGATCTTCGACTTTTCCAGCATCATGCCCATGAAGACGAAGAGCGGGATGGCGATCAGCACCTCGCTCGTCATCGTGCCGAAGACGCGCTGCGCCAGCGCGCCCAGGAGGAAGGGATCGAAGGCGCCGAAGAGGATGCCGAGCCCGGCGAAGATGATGGCGCAGCCGGTCAGGATGAAGACGACGGGAATTCCCACCATGATGAGGGTGCAGAGCGCCACCATCATCATGACGTCCAGCATGGAGCCGATCTGTGTGGGGTTCATCCTTCACTCACCGCCTGGCGGAACGGGAAAAGGGTCTCCGTCGCGCCGGTGATGACGCCGAGCGCGCGGATCATCACCGAGAGGGATTGCAACGCGAGCAACCCCGCCATCACGAGGATCAGCGCCTTGAGATAGGGCGTGAAGGGCAGCCCACCCACCGCCATGGGCCCCTCCCCCATCATGAAGGAGCGCGAGACATAGCCCCAGCTGGCCCAGACCAGCAGCCAGCAGAAGGGCAGCACCGTCACCAGCACGCCGATCAGGTCGGTCCAGGCTTTTCGCCGCTCGGACCAGCCCGCGTAGAAAAAATCCACGCGGACATGCGCGTCCAGCATGTAGACATAGCCGATGGCGAGCATGAAGAGTGCCGCGTGGATATAGACCACGCTCTCCTGCATCATGATGAAGCTCGACCCGAAGGCGTAGCGGATGACGACGACGGTGAACTGCACCAGCACCAGCAGCACCGCCAGCCATTTCACGCCGCGCCCCAGCAGGCGCGCCATGCCGTCAATCCCATCCGCCAGCGCCAGCAGCGGGCGCATCAGCCCCAGCGGATCGGCAGGGCGCGCGAGTTGAAATTGGCCCCGTAGCTCTGCGACATGTAGCTGGCGCTGCGGTTGCGGAAGGTGGCGTAGCTGTCGGCGATGCGCTTCACCAGCGGGTCCTGGTGGTTGCGGAATTCGGCCAGCATCTCGCCCGCCGTATTGCCGAAGGCGATCAGCAGGTCACGCGGCGCCTCGCGCACCGTCACACCATGGCGGGCGACGAGATCGGCCAGCGCGATGGGGTGGCGCACATCATATTCCGTCGTGGTTTCCTCATGCAGCGACATGGCGGCGATGCGCACCACGGTCTTGAGGTCATCCGGCAGGGCGTTCCAGCGGGCCATGTTGATGCCGATCTCCTCGGCCGAGGAGGGCTCCTGCACGCCGGGGTAATAGTAGTTCTTGGCCACCTGGTGCAGGCCGAGCGGGCCATCGCTGAAGGGGCCGAGGAATTCGGCCGCGTCGATCGTGCCGGATTGCAGGGCGGAGAAGATCTCACCCGCCGGCAGGTTCACGACCGAGGCGCCGGCGCGGCGGAACATCTCCGCACCCAGGCCCGTGGTGCGGAAGCGCAGGCCGCGGAAATCATCCACCGAGCGGATCTCGCGGCGGAACCAGCCCAGCCATTGCGGGCCGGAATTGCCGACGATGAAGGGCTTGATGCCGAAGCGGCCATAAATCTCGTCATACATGGCCTGGCCGCCGCCATGCATCATCCAGCCCTGCTGCTCATAGGCGGTCAGGCCGAAGGGGAAGCTGCCGAAGAAGCCGATGCCGGGCGACTTGGAGACCCAGAAGGCCGGCACGCCGTGGTAGAGATCGGCCGTGCCGGCGGCGACCGCGTCAAAGGCGCCCGGGGCCGGAACCACCTCACCCGCCGAAAACAGGCGCACGGTAAGACGGCCACCGGAGAGCGCGCCGATGCGGTCCGCGCAGCGCTGCGCCGCCACACCCGGGCCTGGCAGGTTGCGCGGCCAGATCGTCACCATGCGCCATTCGATGCGGCCCTGGCTCAGCGCCGGGGTCGAGAGGGCCCCCGCGCCGGCAACGACGGTTCCAATGGCGGCGGCTTGGGCGAGGTTGCGGCGCTTCATGCGGGGCTCTCCAGAAGATCAGGTGAGAAATTGTGACAGCAGAGACGGCCCGCTGCCAAGCCTCTCTGGCGGGCGCCGGGCGAAAGCTTCGTGAAACCGGCCCCTCGCTGCGCAGATAGAGGGCCGTGCTGCCTCAGGGGCGCGCAACCACCGGGAAATCCGGGCCATCCAGCGGCGCGCCATCGGCCAGGGTCAAATGCCGCATGGGGGGCGAGCCGCGGCCCTTGCGGTCAATGAAGACCGCATCCTGGCCGACCCAGCGGGCGGAAAACACACGGCGGCGATTCTGGCGGGAGGTATTGGCCGGCGCGCCATGCACGGTGCGGAAATTGAAGGCGACGGCATCGCCCGGCTCCATGGCCCAGCCCAGGATCCGGTAATCGGCGCGGTGCGCGTCGATATCCGGCATTTCGATCGCGGTGTCGCCCTCATAAAGATCCGTGCCGTCGAAGCGCTTGGGCTTGTGGTTCACGCCCCAGCGATGGGAGCCCGCCACCGATTCCAGCGTCGTCTCCCGCCCCACCGGGTCCAGCGGGATCCAGAAGCTGACACTCTGCTCCCCACCCACGCAGTAATAGGGGCTGTCCTGGTGCCAGGGCGTCACGATGGAGGTGCCCGGCTCCTTCACCAGCACATGGTCATGGAAGAAGCGTGCGACGGGCGAGACCATGAGCTGGGCGGCGATGGAAGCGGCCGGGCTCTCGAAGACGAAGGCACGGAATTCCGGGATGCGCTGCCAGTTGCACAGATCCTGGAAGAACTTCGCCGAGCCATCCTTGGGCGTGTAGGAGCGCTCCAGCGGGCTTGGCGCATCCATCAGGGTCGCGATGCCGTCGGAGAGTGGCTGCACCCAGTCGCGGAATGCGCCGCGGAGCAGGATGGCGCCGTCCTCGGCATAGGCTTGGATCTGTTCAGGGCTGAGCTTCATCCCGGGACGCTATCAAGCCGGGCGCGGGCCCGGCAAGGGGCGCATGGCCGGGCAGGAGCAGACCAGGCTGCCATCGGGCAGGCGATTCGCCATGGTCGGCTCGCCGCAATGCGGGCATTCGCGCAGGCCCTCCCGGCTCATTGCCGCGCGCTCCGGTCCGGCAGGGGGCGCATGGCGCGAAGCTGGGCGGCGAGCGCCCCCTGCCCCGCATGCTCGGCCAGCAGGGCCGCTTCCTCGCGCGCGGCCTCGAAGCCGAGGCGGTAGCCTTCATAGGTGGCGCGGTCGAGCGTGCGGGCGAGCGCACGGGGGATGGTTTCCATGCGCCAGATGTGCCGCGTCCGGTTTCGCTTGCAAGCCCGGCGCGGCCGGTTTCTGCTGGCGCAAAGACGATCGGGAGAGACACCATGCTTCGCCGGACATTGCTGGCCCTGCCGCTGGCCACGCCCGCCCTGGCGCAAAACCTGGGTGAGCGGCCGGTGCGGCTCATCGTGCCCTATTCCGCGGGCGGCGTGGCGGACACCGTCGCGCGCATCCTGCAACAGCGGGTGTCCGAGCATCTGGGCCTGCCCTTCATCATCGAGAACCGCACCGGCGCCTCGGGCGCGATCGGCGCGGGCTTCGTCGCCCAGGCGCAGCCCGATGGGCATGTCCTGCTGCTGGAGGGCGCGACCTCGATCACCGGGCCGCTGGCCAATCGCAGCCTGCCCTTCGATTACGCGGCCATGCCGCTGGTCGCGCAGGTGACCGCCGCGCCCTATGTGCTGGGCATCCGCGCCGGCTTCCCCGGCGAGGATCTGCGCGGCTTTCTGGCCGAGGCGCGGCGCCGGCCGGGCGAGGTCACCTTCGGCACGCCCGGCATCGCCCATGTCGGCCACCTGATGGGTGAGCTGCTGCAATCCCTGGCCGATGTGCGGCTGGAGCATGTTCCCTTCCGCGGCGGCGCCGATGCGGCGCGCGAGGTGGCGGGCGGGCGGATCGATGCCTGCTTCATCAGCGAGAGCAGCTTCAACCCCGTGCTGCGCGGCGAGCGCGGGCGCGTGGTGGGCGTGACGGGCGCCGCGCGCCGCCCCAACCTGCCCAACGTGCCCGCCATCGGCGAGATCGTGCCCGGCTATGATCTTTCGACCTGGATGATGATCTTCTCGCCCCCCGGCACACCGCTGCCCATCCGCCAGCGCCTCTCCCAGGCCTTCGCGGCCGCCCTGGCCGATCCGCAGATCCGCGAGCGGATCGACGCCAGCGGCAATGATCCCGTCAGCGCCGGGCCGGAAGCGGCCGAGGCGCTGTGGCGGCGCGAGCGGGAGAAGCTGACGGGGCTGATGCGCCGCGCGGGGCTCGTCCAGGGTTAGGTCTGGGGGGTGACTTGTGGCGCGCGCGCGCATTCGCTACAGACTGCGCCCACGGCGTTCCCGCGCGAAGCAGCGCGGGCCGGCGGGCGCTTAGCTCAGCGGTAGAGCACTACCTTGACACGGTAGGGGTCACAGGTTCAATCCCTGTAGCGCCCACCATTCAAATCAAGCACTTATAGATGGTTGACGACCCGCCCGCTGGTGCGGGGCCGGGGCCTCACGCGCCTTTTTCCCTTCGGGCGGCCGAAGCCCTGGGGCCGGATGGGGCGAAGGAAGTGACCACTCGCGCTTCGCCTCGCGTGGCCCCCGTCTTGTCGCTTTCGAAACATCGCAAGCTTCGCAGAGGCTGCCGCGGCAGGGGAATCCGTCGAGCAGCCACAGGCGGCGAAGCGCGTGGCAGCGGGCACTTCGCCTGGGCGAATACTCTGGCTCGGGGAGATGGCCGTGGCGATGCGACCAGGTGCAAGGGGTCGCCGCCGCCGGCAATCGCCTTCGCAACCTCGCAGCGACCTCAGGCCCTCACAGCCAGAGACTGGTGGCGGCGAGCGATGTCACGCCGATCAGTTGAACCTGGAAATCTGCGATGGCATCCCCGTTCAAATCGCCCTGAAGCAGTTCATTCGCGAAGCGAAGCTGCCCCGCCGCACCGCTGAAATCGGCGGCGCCGATCCAGGTAAAGCCCTGGTCATCCAGCAATGACTCGTTCGCATCGATTGGCCGAAGATCAATCCTGTCGCCCTGCGCCGCGCTAAAATCAGTGATGACATCACCATTCGCTTCAACTGCGCTGCCCAACCGGAAGCGATCAGCACCAAGCCCGCCCGTCATTCTGTCCGCGCCAAGGCCACCATCGAGCAGGTCTTTGCCGGCCCCACCGATCAGCGCGTCATCGCCGCCGAGCCCATAGAGCGAGTCATTCCCATTCCCACCGTCGAGAGTGTTGGCACCCGCATTGCCATCCAGCCGGTTGGCAAGCGCATTGCCGGTGCCGTTGAGGTGAGCCGTGCCGGCCAAGCTGAGGCGCTCAACCTCATGGCCCAGGGTGAAGCTGACAGATGCGACCACGCGGTCATAACCCCCAGCGGCTTCCTCCACCACCACATCGCCAGCATCGTCCACGATGTAGAGGTCGTCATCGATACCGCCCGACATGCTGTCTGCGCCCGTGCCGCCATCCAGCCGGTCTGCGCCGCTGTTGCCAATCAGTGTATCATTGCCCGCGCCGCCGTTGAGCGAATCCCCGATGCTGCCCAGGAGATTGAAATTGAAATCGCCGTCATGGAGGATGTTGGCACCTGCATTGCCGTCCAGCCGATTGGCCCGCGTATTCCCGGAGCCGTCGATATCTGCAACGCCTGACAGAGTCAGGCGCTCCAACTCAAGGTCGAGGGTATAGGTGACCGACGCGATGACGTGATCGTACCCGCCGTTTTCGATCTCCCGGATCACATCGTCAGCATGGTCCACGACATAGGTGTCATCACCCTCGCCACCCACCATGCTGTCCACACCCAGTCCGCCATCGAGCGTATCCCGACCGGAGCCTCCGGTGAGGCTGTCGTCGCCGGCATAGCCATAAAGCCTGTCATTGCCGAGACCATCAGTGAGGCTGTTCGCGCCGGAATTCCCATCCAGCCGGTTGTCGAGCGCGTTGCCAACACCGGTCAGATCGGCGGTGCCCGAAAGGCTCAACCGCTCCACATGGGCACCAAGCGTGTAGCTGATCGAGGATGCGACGCGGTCATAGCCACCATTCGCAAGTTCCCGCACCACGTCGCTGAAGCTGTCCACACGGTAGGTGTCGTTGCCAGCGCCACCCACCATGCTGTCGGCACCAAGGCCCCCGTTCAGCTCGTCATCGCCATTGCCGCCGAGCAACGTATCGTTGCCATCCTCGCCCCTCAGTTGATCATTGTTGTCGCCGCCATCCAGCGAGTCATTGCCGATGCCGCCGAAGATCACGTCGTTGCCGGAAGAACCCGTCACGCTATCATTGCCGTCCTGGCCCATCAGGCGGTCATTGCCCACGCCTCCATCCAGCGAGTCATGGCCGGTCCCACCGGAGATCGTGTCATCGCCGGCGTTGCCACTGATGGTGTCGCTGCCGTCACCGCCATGGATCACATCGGCGCCGCCCACGGTGAAGCTGTCATCACCGGAGATCAGGTCATCGCCGCCCAGGCCGTTGATCACATCGGCGCCCGCGAAACCGTTGATGCGGTTCGCAAGGCTGCTGCCGTTGATGGTTTCATCGCCGTTGGTGCCGTTGAAGGTCTCGGTCACTCTGGTCATTGATGCGATGATGCCGGTGCCCGAGCCGTCATTGCCGCCTTCGGCGACCAGCACCATGCGGCCATCGGTGAAGCCGACCAGCGCCGCGACGTCCGACGCTGCGGAAGAGCGGATCGTCTCGCCCAGCGCGCGGGTGCCGTCGGGCAGGAAGGTGGCGACGATGGTACCGGTCGGCGAGCCATCCGACACCAGGCGGCGGCTCCAGGAGACCGCGAAGCCGCCATCGCCCAACACCGCGATCGAGGGCCAGAGCTGGCGCTCCGCATTCAAGACAAAGGTGTTGCCGCCGCCGACATACTGCCCGTCCGGGCCATAAACGGCGACCACCAGCTCGTTCCCCTCGCTCGTCAGCTTGCCCGAGTCGAAGGCGATGACGAGGTTGCCGTTGGGCAGCGCCGCCGTGACGATGCGGCTATCCACATAGTTACCAATGTAATCACGCAAGACTGGCTCGCCATCCCGAAGAACAGGCGTTCCATCGGGATTCCAGTAGCGAAACCCGACAAGGCTCCCCTCCGGCGGGCGTACTTGCGGAAAAATGCCGGGAGGACCTTCAGCGCCCTCAGCCACGACCACGATGGTGCCGTTGGCCAATACGGCCACACTGAGTTCGCTCACCCCCCGGTCACGCTGGATGGCGTTGAAGGTGGTGAAGCCGGCATCGACCGCGCCGGCATTGGTGAAGCCGGCCACGAAGGCGGGCCAACCCTCCGGCGTTACAGATCCGGCATAGGCGACGACGTAGCCATCAGCCCGTGCTGCGATGCTGACCTGGCCCGGTTCGGGCACGCTGGCCAGAGCCAAAGGTGCAGCCAAGGCGGCACCCGTGCTGCCATTGACCACGGCAGTCCAGTAGGTGGTGTTGTGACTGACTGCATCGTACTCGCCCCAGGCCAGTGCGACATTGCCATCGGACAGCAGCGCCATGCCGAGGCCGAAGAGATTGGCCGTGCCGCCGACCAGATCGGTGATGGCCGCGGGCACCAAGGTGCGGGTGGCAGCGTTGAAGATCCCGAATTGAATGCTCTCGCCGGCACCGGTGCCGTTGCTGACCCATGCGGCGGCGAAGCGCCCAGAATCGAGCGCCAGCGCTGCCGGCCCATCCTGGAACCCGGCTGTGATGCCCCCGCCCTGGTTGTTGAGAAGCAACCCCGAGGAAATGTCGGAGAGAGCGTAAGAGGCGGCTGGAGCGGACACGGGCGATTCCTTCGATTTCGTAAATAGCAAATTGGATGTTTCTCCAACGCGCAAGGGGCGCGCGGAAACCCGCGTGTTGCCGCCGCCCGCCATGGCCGTGGCACAGAACAAGTCGGTGATGCGCGCCCGTGGCAGCCCGCAGGACGTCGCTGGAAGACGCCGCTGATCGCGCGGCGTGCGTCCATGTGCGCGCCGGCGAAGATGTCCGTTTCGATAGGCTCAGGGGAGCTGAGGCTGGCCGCGGCGCTTGGCCAAGCAAGGCGCAAGGGTCGCGCGGGAGGTGGGGGCGACGGTGCGAGTCAAAGGGCAAGTGGCGGAGGGGATGGGATTCGAACCCACGATAGGACTTGACATCCTATAACGGTTTAGCAAACCGCCGCCTTCGGCCACTCGGCCACCCCTCCGCAGGAGCTTGAAGTTCACACGACGTATGCAAGTCGGGTGATACAGGCCAAGCCCCGCGCCGTCAAACGCTCTCAGCTCAGCGCCACTTCAAAGCCCTTCGCCGTCGCCGGGCGGGCCATCATGCGGGCATACCAGGCGGCCACGTTTGGCAGGTCATCGAAGGGCACCTGGTGCCGCTCATGCCGCCAGGCCCAGCCCAGGATGGCGAAATCGGCGATGCTGGGCTCCCCTTCCGTCGCCACGAACTCCCGCCCCGCCAGGCGGCGGTCCAGCACGCCATAGAGGCGCTTCGTCTCCGTGTGGTAGCGGCTGAATCCATAATCGCGCGCCGGGCCCTCGGGCTGCATCAGGAAGTGGTGCACCTGGCCGGGCATGGGGCCGAATCCGCCCATCTGCCACATCAGCCACTCCATCACCGGCACGCGGGCGCGCAGGTCCTTCGGCATGAAGCGGCCGGTCTTCTCCGCCAGATAGTACAGAATCGCCCCGCTCTCGAAGACGGTGATGGGCGCGCCGCCCGGCCCATCCGGGTCCTTGATGGCCGGGATGCGGTTGTTGGGCGAGAATTCCAGGAAGCTCGGCTCGAACTGCTTCTTGTTGCTGATATCCACCGGCACCACCGTATAGGGCAGGCCCATCTCCTCCAGCGCCACGCTGATCTTGCGGCCGTTCGGGGTGTTCCATGTGTGAAGTTCGATGGTCATGGTCTTGCCTTCTTTCGGACAGGGGATACCCGCAGGATGGCACTTCACCCAGGCAAGACCAGCCCCCGTTCAGAAGGTTCACATGACGCCCCGCCCCTCGCCCGATGTCCTGGCCCGGTTGCGCTACGAGGCCGCGAGCAAATCCCTCGTGCTGGCCTACCTGATCTGGTTTTTCCTGGGCTATGCCGGCGTGCACCGGATGTATCTCGGCCGCTGGATCAGCGGCCTGATCATGCTGGCCATCTCCGGCCTGTCCCTGCTGCTGACCTTGATCTTCATCGGCTATCTCGGCCTCGCCTTCATCACCCTCTGGTGGCTGATCGATGCGCTACTCATCCCCGGCATGGCGCAACGGGCGAACAACCGGCTGATTGACCGCATCGCCGGCTGAAAATGTCACGCGGCGGCGGTAACGCCGTCACCTGGCCGGCGTTACCCTCTCGCATCACCGATCAGGAGGACCAACCATGTCGGACGTGAAGATTGAGATCGAGGGCGACAGCGATGCCGCCGTGGCCCTCGCCCTGCTGCGCATGATCGCCACCGCCGAAGGCAAGGACACGGATGGCGAGCGCGGCTGGTTCCTGGAGACCTTCGCCGCCTGCCTGGCCGTGGTGCGTGACGCCGATGTGCTCGACCTCGATGACGAGGATGACGAAGAAGAAGAGGATGCGGACGAAGCGGCCAACTGAGACAGGACGAAGCCTCAACCGCGCGGGAATTCCCGCGCGGCCTCGTCCAGGAAGCGCCTGATCTCCGCCGCCGAGGTCAGGTGATGCACGCGCTTTGACGCCGACATGTCCCGCATCAATTGGCGGTATCGCGGTGTCAGATGGCGGTGGCAGGGCCAGAGCACCTTGTAGCTGCTCAGGCTGCCGCTCCAGATCGGGCTGCGGGCCGGCCAACCCTCGGGGTTGACGAAGACGCCCCGCACCAGCCGCTTCGTCACCCACCAGGCGTGGAGGGGCAGCGGCAGGTCCACATGGATGAGCGTGTCCGCGCTGGCGAACCTCTCCCAGGCGGGGCCGACGCCGCCGAAGCCCTCGATGATCCAGGCCTCTTCCCGCAGCAAGGCGGCGTGATGCGCCAGGTATTCCGCCTCGGGAATGGCGCCGCCGCCATCCCGGAACCGCATCCGGTCCACCGCATGCAGCGGCAGACCGGTGATCTCCGCGAGGCGCCGCGCCAGGGTGGACTTGCCGCCGCCCGCATTGCCGAAGATGGCAACCCGGCGCACGGCCCCTTTACCCCCCAGGCTCGCCGAGCTTGGCCTTCAGCACCTCATTCACCAGGGCGGGATTTCCCTTGCCGCCCATGGCCTTCATGGTCTGGCCGACAAAGAAGCCGAAGAGCCCCGCCTTGCCGCCGCGATATTGCGCGACCTGGCCCGGGCTGGCGGCCAGCACGGCATCCACCGCGGCCTCGATCGCGCCGGTATCCACCACTTGGCGCAGGCCGCGCTCATCCACGATCTGCGCGGCACCCTTGCCCTCGTCGAACATGATCTCCAACACATCCTTGGCGATCTTGCCGTTGATGGTCTTGTTGGCGATCAGGTCCAGCAGCTCGGCCAGGGAAGTGGCCGGCACCGGGCTCTCCTCGATGCCGAGGCCGCGCTTGTTGAGATGCCCGAAGAAATCCCCCGTCAGCCAATTGGCGACGGTCTTGGCATCCCGGCCTTCGCCGAGCACGGCCTCAAAGAAAACGGCGGTTTCCTTCTCGATGGTCAGCACATGCGCGTCATAGGGCGAGAGGCCGAGCGCCACATAGCGCGCGCGCCGCGCATCCGGCAGCTCGGGCAGCGAGGCCTTGAGGCTCTCCACCCAATCCTGCGTGAAGATCAGCGGCGGAAGGTCGGGGTCGGGGAAGTAGCGATAGTCATGCGCGTCTTCCTTGCTGCGCATGGAGCGCGTGGTGCCGCGCGCCGTGTCGAAGAGGCGCGTCTCCTGCTCCACCGTGCCGCCGGATTCCCAGACCTCGATCTGCCGCCGCGCCTCGGCCTCCACGGCCTGCATGACGAAGCGCACGGAATTGACGTTCTTCACCTCGCAGCGCGTGCGGAA
>JAIYDS010000232.1 GCA_027487385.1 Acetobacteraceae bacterium
ACGCAGACGCGCTTCAAACCGAGATCCGGCTTTGCCATGGAGCCCTCTGATTCCTTCTGCCCGCCCTGGACCGGCGGGCGGGGCGCATTGCCACGGGCCGCGCATCGGTGTCAAACCGGCCCCCATGTCCCACGGCCAAGACCCCACCCCGCTGCGCTCCCTCCCGGCCCAAAAGGGCCTCTCCGGGCGGCTTTCCGTGCCCGGCGACAAATCCATCAGCCACCGCGCGCTGATGTTCGGCGCGCTCGCCATCGGCACCACCGAGATCGAAGGATTGCTGGAGGGCGAGGATGTGCTGCGCACCGCCGCCGCCATGCGCCTGCTGGGCGCCACGGTGGAGCATCTCGCCCCCGGGCGCTGGCGCGTGGCCGGGCGCGGCATCGGCGGGCTGACCGAGCCGGCGGATGTGCTGGACATGGGCAATTCCGGCACCGCGGCGCGGCTGATCTGCGGCCTGCTCTCGGGCCACCCGATCTTCGCGGTGATGACGGGCGATGCCAGCCTGCGGCGCCGCCCGATGAAGCGCGTGACCGAGCCGCTGGCCGCGACCGGCGCCCGCTTCTGGAGTCGCGAGGGGGGCCGCCTGCCGCTCGCCATCCAAGGCGCGCGCGAGCCCTTGCCGCTGGACTACACGCTGCCCGTCGCCTCCGCCCAGGTGAAGAGCGCCTGCCTGCTGGCCGGGCTCTGCGCCCCAGGCATCACCCGCGTGGTGGAGCCGGAAGCGACGCGCGACCACAGCGAAAACATGCTGCGCCATTTCGGCGCGACGGTGCGCGTGGCCGTGAGTGACCACCCTGGGGGGCATGGCCGCGTGATCGAGCTGGACGGCCAGCCGGAGCTGCGCGCCGCACCCGTGATGGTGCCGGGTGACCCTTCCTCGGCGGCCTTCTTCGCCGTGGCGGCGCTGATCGTGCCCGGCTCCAGCCTCGTCATCGAGAATGTCGGGCTGAACCCGCTGCGCACCGGCCTCTTCCAGTCCCTGCGGGAGATGGGGGCGGTGCTGGCGGTCGGCGCACCGCGGCTGGAGGGCGGCGAGCCGGTGGGCGACCTGACCATCGCGGCCACCGGTCTCAAGGCCGTGGACGTGCCGGCCGAGCGCGCGCCCAGCATGATTGATGAATATCCCATCCTCGCCGTCGCCGCCGCCTGCGCCACCGGCACCAGCCGCTTCCGGGGCCTGAGCGAGCTGCGCGTGAAGGAAAGCGACCGGCTGACCGGCACCGCCGAATTGCTGCGAGCGGCCGGGGTGGAATGCGCCATCGAGGGCGATGACCTGCTGGTCCAGGGATGCGGTGGCCCGCCACCCGGCGGCGGCATGGTCGCGACGCAGATGGATCACCGCCTGGCGATGAGCGCGCTCGTCCTCGGCCTGGCCTGCCGGGCACCGATGCAGGTGGATGACGGCGCCTTCATCGCCACCAGCTTCCCGAACTTCATCGCGCTGATGAACCAGGCGGCGGGCGATGCGGCGATCAGCCCGGCATGAGCGCACCGCTGATCATCGCCGTGGATGGGCCGGCCGCGGCGGGGAAGGGGACGCTGGCGCGGCGGCTCGCAGCGCAGCTGAGCTTGCCCTATCTGGACACCGGCCTGCTCTACCGGGCGACCGGGCGGCGCGTGCTGGATGCCGGGGGCGACCCTGCCAAGCCGGAGGACGCCACCCGCGCCGCCGAGACCTTGCAGCCGGCCGATCTGGACCGCGGGGATTTGCGCGGCCCGGCGGCCGATGACGCCGCCAGCAAGGTGGCCGCCATTTCCGGCGTGCGCGCGGCGCTGCTCGATTTCCAGCGCCGCTTCGGCCAGGCGCGGGGGGCGGTGCTGGATGGGCGCGACATCGGGACGGTGGTCTTCCCCGAAGCGCCGGTGAAGCTCTTCGTCACCGCCAGCCCGGAGGAGCGCGCGCGCCGCCGGCATGCCGAATTGGCCGCGCGTGGGCCGGCGCCCAGCCTGGCCGAGGTCGCGGCCGAGATGGCGGCGCGGGATGCGCGGGATTCCGCCCGTGATGTGGCGCCGCTGCGCCCCGCGCCGGACGCGGTTCTGCTGGACACGAGCGATCTCGACGCCGATGCGGCCTTTTCGGCCGCGCTTCGAATCATCGAATCCTTGCGGTCGCGCTGATTTTCGCTTGACGCTCCGCCGGACTCGGCGGATGTAGCGCAGGTTAATTCCAGAAATGGAAAAGACCGGATCGGGGTGGACCGTCACGCGCCCTTTCCCGGCGGTTCCCCAGATGGGGCCGCAAGCCGTGATGTCCCGCCAGAGCGCGGGGTGTGGCGCAAAACCGGCATGCGGGGCCAGGCCCCGCACAAGACCCAGGACAAAACCTTTACATGGCAAGTGCCAACCACCCCGCCGCGCGTGCGGGGGAAGATTTCGCCACGCTTCTCGACGAGATGCTGGGCGCCAATACCGGCTTCGCCGGCTCCGTCGTCACCGGCAAGATCATCCGCATCGATGATGACTTCGCCGTCGTGGATGTCGGCCTGAAGAGCGAAGGCCGCGTTCCCCTCAAGGAATTCGCCCCCCAGGGCATGAAGCCCGAGGTGAAGCCCGGCGATGTGGTGGACCTGTTCGTCGAGCGCTACGAGGACAAGGACGGCTCGATCGTCCTCTCCCGTGAGAAGGCGCGCCGCGAGGAGTCCTGGACCAACCTCGAAAAGGCCTTCGCCGCCAATCAGCGCGTGAATGGCGTGCTGTTCGGCCGCGTGAAGGGTGGCTTCACCGTGGATCTCGGCGGCGCCGTCGCCTTCCTGCCGGGCAGCCAGGTGGATATCCGCCCCGTGCGCGATGTCGGCCCGCTGATGGGCCAGTCGCAGCCCTTCCAGATCCTCAAGATGGACCGCGCCCGCGGCAACATCGTCGTCAGCCGCCGCGCTGTGCTGGAGGAGACGCGTGCGGAACAGCGCGCCGAGCTCGTCCAGGGCCTGAAGGAAGGCATGGTGCTGGATGGCGTGGTGAAGAACATCACCGATTACGGCGCCTTCGTGGATCTGGGCGGCGTGGACGGGCTGCTGCACGTCACCGACATCGCCTGGCGCCGCATCAACCACCCGAGCGAGGCCCT
>JAIYDS010000130.1 GCA_027487385.1 Acetobacteraceae bacterium
ACGCAATATGCCGAACTTCCGGAGGCGCGGCCCTTCTACCAGCCCAATCTCTGGCCCGAGCGCCCCGCCGGCCTGCGCCCCGTCTTCACCGCCTATTTCCGCGAGATGGAGCGGCTTTCCACCGAGATCATGCGCGGCTTCGCGGTCGGCCTCGGCCTGCCCTCCCACTTCTTCGCCGACAAGATCGACAACCACTTCGCCGCCCTGCACGCGCTGCATTACGGCGCCCGCACCACGCCGCCGGCGCCGGGCCAGTTGCGCGCCGGTGCCCACAGCGATTTCGGCAGCCTCACCCTCCTGATGCCACCCGCCGAGGGCGGCATGGGACTCGAAGTGCAGCGCCCCGATGGCAGCTTCGCCCCCGTGGAGCCGCCAGCCGGCGCCTATGTCATCAACATCGGCGACCTCATGCAGCAATGGACCAATGGCCGCTGGGTCAGCACCGTGCATCGCGTGATTAACCCGGAGGGCGCGGGCTGGGCGCAGCCGCGCCTCTCGCTCGGCTTCTTCTGCCACCCAAATTATGACGCGCCGGTGGAAGCCCTGCCCGGCACCGTGGCCCCTGGCGAGGCGCCGAAACACGCGCCCGTCATGGCCGGGGTCTATATGAACCAGAAGATCTCCGCCGTGCGTCGGCCGGTGGCGGCGGCGTGACCCGGGTGGGCAGCGCCAAGGGCGCGGCACTGGGATGCCTGCTCCTGGCGCTTGGCCTGCCGCTGGGCCGGGCGGAGGCGCAGGGCGCGCCGCAGCCGCACAACCTCTACAGCTCGACCCGCGACCAGGCGGACCTCGCCACCATGCAGCGTCTCATCGCCTGCGGCATCCCGGCCGTGGCCGAGGACAGCGATTTCTACGAAGGGCTTGCCCAGGGTTTCTACGTGGTGATGTCCGAGCCCCTGCCCTCCCGCGCCGCGGCCGAGGCGCAGCTTTGGAAGGCCCGTGCCTGCGGCGTCATCGGGCAGGTTCGGATGGTGCGGCGGCGGATCGCGCCCGATTAGCCAGGGGCGCAGGCCGCCAGCGCGGCCCTCGCCCGCCCGCCGGCCGAGGCGCCGGGCAGGGCCGCCATATCGGCCGCCACCGGCAGCAGCGCCGCCAGGTCCACGCCCGTGCCGATGCCCATGCGCTCGAACATCCAGACCACATCCTCGGTCGCGACATTGCCCGTGGCGCCGGGCGCGAAGGGGCAGCCGCCCAGGCCGCCGGCGGCGGCGTCGAAGATGCGCACGCCGGCCTGCCAGGCGGCATAGGTGGAGGCGAGGCCCATCCCGTAGGTGTCATGCGCGTGATAGGCCCAGGAGCTCACGTCAGGGCAGGCCGCCATGGCGGCGGCGGAGAGTTCGGCCACGTGGTCGGGCGTCGCCCGCCCCGTCGTATCACACAGGCAGATCTCCACCTCGGGCCGCAGCGCCGCGAGCTGGCGGATCAGTTCCAGCACGGGCGGCACCTCCATCTTCCCGTCGAAGGGGCAGTCGAAGGCGGTGGCGAGGTTGATGCGCAGCTCGATCCCGGCCGGCAGCGCCTCCAGCATCCGCGCGTAATCCTCGGCGGATTCGGCGACGGAGCGGCGGACATTGCTGCGGTTATGAGCCTCGGAGGCCGAGAGGACATAGACCAGGAAGCCCGCCCCGGCCTCCACGGCCGCATGCGCGCGCTTGGCCGTGGGCACCAGCACTTGCGGCCGCAGGCCGGGCAGCGTGGCGGCCACCTCCAGCAGTTCCGCCGTGTCGCGCAGCTGCGGAATGGCGGTGGCGCTGACGAAGGAGCCGATCTCGATCCGCCGCAGGCCGGCGGCGGCGAGGCGGCGGATATAGGCGGCCTTGGTCTCCGTCGGAATCCAAGGGCCGATGGGTTGGAACCCGTCGCGCGGCGCGACCTCGACGATCTCGACGGTCCTGGTCATCAGCACACCCCTTCCTGCCGCATCGCGGCAATCTCGCCCTCGGAGAGGCCGAGCAGCCCGCCGAAGACCTCGTCATTATGCGCCCCCACCGGCGGCCCGGCCCAGCGGATCGCGCCGGGATCATCGGGCAGCAGGGGCACGATCCCCGGATGCAGCATGGGGCCGAGCGTCGCATCCTCGACCTCGCGCACCATGCCGCGATGGCGGAATTGTTCATCGGCCGCGCAATCGGCGGCGGTATAGGCGCGCGTCGCCGGGATATCCGCCGCTTCCAGCATGCGCTCCAGTTCGGCCGCGTCGTATTGTGCGGTCCAGGCGCCGATCTCGGCATCCAGCGCCGCGACATTGGCGCAGCGCGCCTGGTTGCCGCGATAGCGCGGCTCCTCCGCCATGCCGGGCCGGCCCATGAGCGCGGCGAGCTTCTGGAAGAGCGGATCGGAATTGGCCGCGATCAGCACCCATTGCCCGTCGCGCGAGCGATAGGCGTTGGTGGGCGCCGCCGTCGCGATGCCGCCGCCCGTGGGCTGCCGCACGGTGCCCAGCGCGCCGTATTCGGGCAGCGCGCCCTCCAGCAGGCTGAAGATGCTTTCCGTCAGCGCCACGTCCAGGCTGCGCCCGCGGCCATCACCGCGCCGGGCGGCGTCGCGCCGCCAGAGCGCGGCCATCAGGCCGAAGGCGGCATAGATGCCGGCCACGCTGTCACCGATGCTGATGCCGGTCCGCACGGGCGGCAGGTCGGTCGTGCCCGGGGCGTGGTTGGTGAGGTGGCGCAGCCCGCCGATCGCCTCGCCGATCACGCCGAAGGCGGCGCGGTCGCGCTGCGGGCCGTCCTGGCCGTAGCCGGAGATGCGGGCGATGACGAGATCGGGCCGGGCTGCGCGCAGCGCGGCTTCGGAGAAGCCCAACCGGTCGAGCTGGCCGGGGCGGAAATTCTCCACCAGCGCATCGCTCTGGCCCACGAGGCGCAGCACGATCTCGCGCGCGCGGGGCTTCTTCAGGTCCAGCGTGATGCAGCGCTTGTTGCGGCCATGCACGCTCCACCAGGCGGATTGGCCCTTGTGGCGGGCGCCCCATTGCCGCACGGGGTCGCCCGCGCCGGGTGGTTCCACCTTGATGACATCGGCGCCGAGATCGCCCAGCAGCCGCGTGCAGAAGGGCGCCGCCACGAAATGGCCGAGTTCGAGGATGCGCAGCCCGGAAAGCGGGCCGCCCGGAGCGTCAGGCATATTCGGACACCTCCACCAGATTGCCGTCGGGGTCGCGCAGATAGAGCGAGGTGATGGGCCCCGTGGCCCCCGTGCGCGGCACCGGGCCGAGTTCGATCACGAAGCCCTCGCGCCGCAGATGCGCCTCAAGCTCGGCGAGCGGTATGGCGCTGATCAGGCAGATGTCGGCGCTGCCCATGGTGGGGTGGTTCGCGCGCGGCAGGATCGGCGCGCCCGTCGCCTCATGCAGGTTGATCTTCTGCCGGCCGAAGACCAGCGCATGCCGCCCGGCGCCGAAGACCTCGTCCCGCATGCCAAGGCCGCGGCTGTAGAAATCGATCGTGCGCGCGAGATCCGCGACGGTGAGGACCAAATGGTCCAGGCGGTCCATCATCTTGTCATTCCCTGCCCTGCCGGGGCGGGCGCACCATGTCGGGCAAGGCGCGGCTTCGCCATGCCTCTTTCGGCAAATCAGGCTTCGCGCGGCGGGAAGGGTCGCCCCAGCAGGTGGGCGGCCAGCAGGCGCGCCGCCGCCGGCATCGCCTCGGCATCGGCGCGGACGCAGAGGGTGAGCGGGCGCCGGGCCCAGGGCTCCGCCAGCGGGCGGGCAACCAGCGTGCCGCCCAGCGCGCGCGCATCGGCCGCCGTGTCCGGCAGGATGGCGACGCCGAGCCCGGCCTCCACCATGCGCCGCACGCCGTCGAAGCTGCCGACGCCCACGCGCTCGCGCAGCACCATCCCCAGCGCCTCCGCCTCACGCCGGTAAAGCTGCTGCAGCGCCGAGGCCGAGGAAAGGCCGACAAAGGGCTCGGCCGCGACCTCGGCGAAGCGCAGCGGCTCGGGCGCGCGGGCCAGCGGATGCGTGGCCGGCAGCAGGGCCACCAGCCGGTCCTCACGCCAGGGGATCACGCGCAGCTCCGGCATGGGGCCCAGCACCGTGCCGGAGCCGAGGCCGAGATCGGCAGCACCCGTGCGCACCGCGTGGAGGATATCGGCGGTGAAGCGCTCCTCCAGCGAGACCTCGATGCCGGGATTGGCGGAGAGGAAGGCAGCGAGGGCCTCGGGCAGGTGGCCCGCGATGGCGGAGATATTGGCGTGCAGCCGAACATGGCCGCGCGCACCGGCCGCGAAGGCCTCGACATCGGCGAAGGCGCGGTCCAGCAGGTCGAAGAGCGGGCCGAGATGGCGCAGCAGCGCGTGGCCCGCGGCGGTCGGCTCCACGCCGCGGTCATGCCGGCGCAGCAGCGGCGTGCCCAATCGCGCCTCCATCTCCGCGATGCGGCGGCTGAGGGCGGAGAGCGCCAGGCGCTCCCGCTCGGCGGCGCGGGCCAGGCTGCGCTCCTCGACCGCGGCCTTGAAGACACGGAGCGTGACCAGATCGAGGCCGAGGGCCGCCCAGGGCAAGGGGGTCTTGGGGATGGGAACCTCCCCGCGCGGGCGGCGCTGGAGGGCCTAATCCGGCCGCGCGCCCGAGGCGCGGATCACCGGCGCCCAGCGCGCCGTCTCGGCGCGCAGAAAGGCCGTCGCTTCCTCGGGCGTGGTCGGCATCAGCACCAGGCGCCGCCCGGTCATGTTCTGCACGAGATCGGCCTCACGCAGCACGGCGGTGGCCGCCTGGTTGAGCTGCGCCAGGATGGGCGCGGGCAGGCCGCGCGGGGCCATCAGCGCGGCCCAATCCATGCCGTCGAAGCCCGGCAGCCCGCTTTCCGCCACGGTCGGCACATCGGGGACCACGGGGACGCGGCGCGCATTGGGCACGGCCAGCACGCGCAGGCGCCCCGCCTCGGCCTGGGGCACGGCGTTGAGGGCCGTGGTGAAGGCGAAATCCACGCGCCCGGCCAGCAGCTCCGGCATCAGCGCGCCGCCGCCGCGGAAGGGCACATGCACCGTCTGGATTTGCGCCATCAGGTTCAGCTGCTCGCCCGCCACATGCCCGGCCGAGCCAATGCCGGAGGAGCCGAAATTCAGCGCCCCGGGCCGCGCGCGGGCGGCGGCGATGATGTCGGCCACGCTGCGGAAGGGCCGGTCGGCCGGGACGGCGAGCACATTCGGCACCTCACCCACCAGGGTGATGGCGGTGAGGTCGGTCAGCGGATCGAAGGAGAGATTGCCATAGAGCGTGGGGTTGATGGCCAGCGGCCCGATCGTGCCCATCAGCAGGGTATAGCCATCGGCCGGGCTGCGGACCGTGGCCTCGGTCGCGATATTGCCGCCGGCGCCGGGGCGGTTTTCCACCACCACGGGCTGGCCCAGCAGGGTCTGCAGGCGCGGCGCCATGCTGCGGGCAAAGACATCCGTGGAGCCACCGGCGGCGAAGCCCACCAGGATGCGGATGGGGCGCGACGGGAAGCCTTGCGCCAGGGCAGGCGCCGGCAGGAGCGGAAGGGCGAGGAAGGAGCGACGGTTCATCCCCGCATTGCGCGTCGCGCGGCGCCGAGCGTCAAGCGGGCCTTGCAAGCGAAGTGCCTCCGGCGCGAAGCTTGATGCTTCAGGAGTGCGCCCCATGCCCATGATCCTCGCCGCCAATGCCAATGCCCAGGGCAGCCATGTGGGGGAATGGCGGCACCCCACCGCCTGGGACAAGCCCGCGAGCAATCTGGAGAACGCCATCCGCCTCGCGCGCATCGCCGAGGGGGGCAAGTTCGACCTGCTCTTCCTCGCCGATGGCAATGGCGTGCGGAACCTGGACAAGCCGGACCTCTTCGCCGCGACCAGCCCCTCCGACCGGCCGGGCGTGTTTGAGCCGGTCACGCTGCTCTCGGCGCTGGCGATGGTGACCGAGCATATCGGCCTCGTCGCCACGACGACGACGACCTATGACGAGCCGTTTTCCGTGGCGCGGCGCTTCGCCTCGCTGGATCACATCAGCCGGGGGCGGGCGGGGTGGAACCTGGTCACCACCTCCAACCCCGGCGATGCGCTGAATTTCAGCCACGAGGAGCACGTCCCGCGCGATGACCGGTATGAGCGCGCGGGCGAATTCGCGCAGATCGTGAAGGGGCTCTGGGATTCCTGGGCGGATGACGCCTTCCCGCAGGACAAGGCGAGCGGCCGCTTCCTCGACCCTTCCAAGGTCCATGCGCTGAATTTCAAGGGCAAGCATTTCCAGGTGGCGGGGCCACTCAACGCGCCGCGCCCGCCGCAGGGGCATCCCGTGATCTTCTCGGCCGGGCAGTCGGAGACGGGGAAGGAGCTTTCGGCCGCCACCGCTGATTGCGTCTTCGCCATCGAGGGCACGATCGAACGTGCGCAGAAGCTTTACGCCGATCTGAAAGGACGGCTCGCCAAATATGGCCGCGCACCGGACAGCCTGAAGATCCTGAGCGGTGTCACCATCATCGCCGCCGAGACGGCCGAGGAAGCGGAGCAGCTGGCGGGCGAGCTGGATGATTTGGTGCCGCCGCCCGTGGGGCTGGACTACCTTTCGAAGATGGTGGGGGTGAAGATGTCCGCCTATCCGCTGGATGGCCCCTTCCCCGCCCTGGATTTCGAGCACATTGGGCCCACCGGCATCGGCAAGGCCATCGTCGCCAAGGCGCTGGAACAGGGGCTGACGGTGCGCGAGACCTATCGCGCCATCCTGCCGCAGATGGCGGGCAATTTCTTCAAGGGCAGCGCGATGCAGGTCGCCGACCAGATGGAGGCCTGGTATCGCGGCCAGGCCTGCGACGGCTTCATGATCGCCGCCCCCGTGGTGCCGACGGGGCTGGAGCGCTTCATCCGCCTCGTCGTGCCGGAATTGCAGCGGCGCGGGCTGTTCCGCACCGAATATGAGGGGCGGACGCTGCGGGAGAATCTGGGCCTGGCACGGCCGGAGAATCGCTTCTTCGCCCGGAGGGCCGCGGAATGAGCCTCACCCGCCGCGCCACCTTCGCCGCCCTCGCAGTACCTTCCCTGGCGCAGGCGCAAGCCTGGCCCGCGCGGCCCTTGCGCGTGGTCGTCCCCTTCGCGCCGGGCGGCGCCACCGATCTGATCGCGCGGCTGATCGCGGAGAATCTGGCGCGGCCTTTGGGGCAGCAGGTGGCCGTCGAGAATCGCGCCGGCGCCTTCGGCATATTGGGCGCCGATGCCGTGGCGAAGGCCGCACCCGATGGCTACACGCTGCTGGCCGGCAGCCCGGGGCCGATGGCGGTAAATCCCTTCGTCTATCGCACCCTGCCCTATGATCCGGCGCGCGATCTCGTCGGCGTCTCCATGGTCGCGCTGATCCCCTATGTGATGGTGGTGCCGGCCTCGCTCGGCGTGCGGAGCGTCGCGGAATTCCTGGCTTTGGCCCGCTCGCGGCCTGGCTCGATCAATTTCGCGACCTCGGGCATGGCGTCGCGGCTGACGGTGGAGATGTTCCGCGCCCTGGCCGGCGGCGTCGAGATGGAGATGGTGCAGTATCGCGGCGGCGCGCCGGCGCGTACCGATCTTCTCGCCGGCCGCATCCAGCTGGTGATCGAGCAGGCGCCCTCCTTCCTGGAGGATTTCCGCACGGGGCGGCTGGTGCCGCTGGCGGTGGGCGGGACCAGGCGCTTCTCGCTGCTGCCCGATGTGCCGACGCTGCAGGAGGCGGGCATCGCCGGCTATGAGGCCAATGCCTGGCTCGGCTATGCCGCGCCGGCCGGCACGCCCATGGAAATACGCCGCCGCCTGGCCAGCGAGATCGACCAGATCATCCGCATCCCCGAGGTGCGCGAGCGCCTGCTGAGCTGGGGTGCCGAACCGGTGGGCGGCACCCCCGAGGAGATGGATCGCATGCTCACGGCCGAGCGCGCCCGCTGGGCCGAGGTGGTGCGGATGGCGGGGATCGAACGCGAATAGGCTTGCCTGACTTCGACCGGTCAGATCGCCTTCACGCGAAGGGAAAAAGGGGCCTCCGGCGGCTGGGGCCGGGGCCCCAGACCCCTTTCCTTAAAGATCACAAAACAATTGCTGACCCGAGGAGGAGCCAGGATTTGGGGTCTGGGGCCCCGGCCCCAGCCGCCGGAGGCCCTTTTCACGCCATCACTCGCCCTTCGTGGGTCTCGGGATCACCCGGCCGGCGGCATGGTCCGTGCCATCGGCGGCAGAGCCACCACCTTGGCATACCAGGCTTCGAGCTTCGGGTGGCCCGGGCGCCAGGGCTCATGCGCGTAGCGGAAATCGAGATAGCCCAAGGCACAGGCGATGGTGATCTCGCCGATGGTGGTGAGCATGCCCAGCGTATCGGCCTCGGCCTCCAGCGCGTCCAGCGCGCGGGCGACTTTCAGCTGCTGGCCCTGGATGTAGGTGATGCGGCCTTCATCCTGCGGCAGGGCCACTTCGCGGCGGCGGGGCTGGGTGGCATCCATGATGCCATCGCCCAGCGCCTGCTGGCGCAGCGCGTTCCAGCGCGCGGGGCCGGCGGCAGGAAACAGGCCAGGGGCGGCGCCGACACTGTCGAGATATTCGCAGATCACCGGGCTGTCATAGAGGCATTGCCCCTCGGGCGTGACGAGCGAGGGCACTTTCGAGAGCGGGTTCACCGGGACAAGCGCGGGGTCCACCGTCGGCACGGTCCAGAGTTCGATCTGGCTCTCGATGCCGCGCGCGATGGCGGAGGCCATGCATTTGCGGACGTAAGGGCTGGCGGGCGAGAAGGCGAGTTTCATGAGTCGTTTCCTTTGTGCGCGTCAATGACACGCCCAGCCCTGCCAGAACGCAAGATGCCCCCATTCCTGGGGTCTGGGGCCTTTCGGCCCCAGCCGCCGGAGGCCCTTATTCCGGCCGCAGCCCCCGCGCCCGGATGAATTCGCCCCAGACCTCGCTATCCCGCCGCATCCGCGCCAGGAGATCGGATGGCGAGCCCGGGATGGGCACCAGCACCACATCGGCGAGGCGCCGCTGCACGCCCTCATCGGCCAGGGCCGTGCGCACGGCGGCGTTGACCAGATTCACGATGGGCTCCGCCACGCCGGCCGGCCCCACCAGGCCGAACCAGCCCGGCATGAGGGGTGCCGTGATTCCGGCCTCGGCCTGGGTGACGAGGTCGGGCAGGAAAGGCAGCCGCGTGGGGGCGACGAGCGCCAGCGGCGCCACCGCATTCGCCCGCACCTGGCCCAAGGCCACGGCGAGCACGATGATCATGAAATCCGTCTCGCCCGAGATCACGCTGGTCAGCGCCTGGCCTGCCCCGGAATAGGGGACATGGGTGAAGCGCACGCCCGCGCGGTCGGCGATCATCTCCACCGAGAGATGGGTGGAATTGCCGATGCCGGCGCTGCCATAGGTCAGCCGCCCCGGCTCGGCCCGGGCGCGTTCCAGCAATTGCGCCACGCTGGTGATGCCCGAGCGGCGGCTGGCGATCAGGATGAAGGGCGCATCGGTGACGGGCGCCACATAGGTGAAGTCCCGCACCGGATCATAGGGCAGGTTCGGGTAGAGATGCGGGTTGAAGGAAAGCTGCGAGACGCCCGAGAGCAGCATGGCCGTGCCATCCGGCGCCTGCTGCTTCAAGAGGTTGATGGCCACCATCCCGTTCGCGCCCGGCCGGTTCTCGATCACCACGGGCTGGCCCAGGGCGCGGCCCATGGGCTCCGCGATGATGCGCGCCACCGCGTCATTCGCCGAGCCCGGCGGCTGGGGCAGGATCATGCGGAGCGGCCGCGCGGGGAATTGCGCGAAGGCGGGGCTGGCCAGCGGCCCAAGGAGGGGCAAGCTGAGCAGGGCGCGGCGGGTGGCACGCATGTCGTTCACTCCTGGAAGGGTTGCAGCGGGAGATCGAGCGCCGAGGCGCCCAGATGCAGGCTCAGCACCGGCGGGCGGCCATGCGGGATCTGCTTGATGTGATCCGCATCCGTGCCGGCGAGCGAGAAGCGCAGGCGCGAGCCTTTGCGAAACACCCAGGAGGTGGGCAGCAGCGGGATGCGCATGCGCTCCGCCACGCCGGGGGTCAGTGGCTTTGCATCGGCGCGGTGGAAGGTCCGGAAGGGCCAGGTGGATTGGTAGTTCGGCGGGTTGGGCGCTTCCTTGCGGTGCAGGGCGCGCAACAGCCCCTCGGTGACGTAGCGCGCCGTGCCATCGGCCTCGATCTCCGAGATGTAGCAGAGGATGGAGGCATCGGCCTCGCTGGAGGCGATCATCAGCTCGGCGATGGCATGGCCGCTCAGCACCATGTCCTGCGCGAAGGGGACGGTCTCATAGGCGGGTAGTGCCGCGACACGCTCCGTCCAGTCGGTGTGGTAGTCCAGCGCATTGATGGCGGCGATGCGCTCATAGCGCGTGCCGTGGCCCGAGCCCCAGGCGAAGTCGCTCGGGTGACGGGCCACGCTGTTGCTGCCGGGCGTGGCGCCGAGGGCGCCGGGCGCGAAATGCAGCCGCGTCGTCTCGGGGATGGGCGGCCATTGCGCGGCGGCGTTCCAGGCTTCGCCATGCATGGAGAAGTAGTGGACCGGCGCCTCGTCCTTCAAACCGGTGTCGCGGCCCATCAGGTATTCGTCGAAGAAGCGCAGCATCTCGGCCAGGAGCGGGAATTCCGGCTCCACCCGCGCCCGCCAGGGCGAGACATTGCAGCGCGCGCCATGATCCCAGGGCCCCAGCAGCAGATGGGTGGGATTGCCGCGCATGGTCAGGAAGCGCGCGATGGCGGAATTGGCGTAGCCCACGCCATCCAGCCAGCCCGAGACGGCGTAGATCGCCACATCCTTCGGAATCTCGTGGCTCACCGCATAGGGGCTGATCTGCGCGGAAGAGAAATTCGGGTCATAGGGCAGCGGCTCCTCGCGGAAGGCGAGGTCGGTGATGAAATCCGGCATGCGGAAATTGCCGAGATGCTCGGCGACGGCCGCGCGCACCAGGCTGCCATCGGAATCCTCATCCACCGGCGCGGGGCCGGCGAGGTCGGGATTGGCGAAATAGCTCACCTTGCCCAGCAGGTCGCGCCGGTCATGGTCCATCGCGACCATCAGCTCGTCATAGACCTGCGCCAGCCGGTTCAGGAACACGCCACCGGGGTAGTAGTGATCCGCCCAGGTGTCCCAGACCGCGAAGAGCGGGATGATGGCGCGCACCGCCGGATGGCCCGTGCTGGCCAGGAAATCGGAGGCGGCGCCGGGATAGGAGATGCCGGTGGCGCCGATGCGCCCATCGGACCAAGGTTGTGCCACGATCCAGTCGCTGATCTCGCGCGCATCCTCGCGCTCGCGCGGCGAGCGGAAGCTGTCGCGTGTGCCGAAACTCGCCCCCGTGCCGCGGATGTCCACGACGACCAGCGCATAGCCGCGGGGGACGAAGGCGTCGCGGAATTTCGCGGCATTCGGGCAGGATTCGCCCTCGCCCCCGGGGCGCATGGCGAAGCGGCGGTAATAGGGGGTGTGGATCAGGATGGCGGGCAGCGGCCCGGTGGCGCCTTGGGGCAGCCAGACATCCACGGCGAGGCGGCAGCCATCGCGCATGGTGACGTAGCGCGAACCGGGCTTCTCCGGCAGAGCAAACTCGGCCGGGCGCGTGGCCCAGTAGCGGCTGGGTGGGACGCGCCAGGCGGCGCTGTTCAGATCGGCATCGGCCAAGCGGAGAACCCCTTTGCAGGGCCTCAGCTTGGCATGGCGCCGCCCGGCGTCAAACCGCGCTCAGCCGCCCGTCTCGCGCGCCAATGCATCCAGCGCCTGGCTGAAGCCGCGGAAGGTGAAGAGGATCTGCACCTCACGCCCTGCGCCATCGCGGAAATCAAGCCGCCCCTGGTTCTCGCCGCGGGCGCGCATGCGGTTGAGCAGCGCGACCGGGATATTCTCCAGCTCGCCGAAGCAGCCCCCGCGCGAGACGCTGCACAGGCGGAAGGGCAGGCTGATCGCCTCGGTGCCGGCGGGGTCCACCAGGATGCGGGCCGGCTGGTCCACGCGCATTTCCAGCGGCACCTGCACCAGCATGCGATACGGGTCGTTGCGCGAGGCGCGGCCCAGCACGATCTGGGCGATGGGCTGGCCGCGCTGGTCATTCATCGGCAGCGCCAATTCGCAGACGCGAACCACGGGCTGGCCGGCCGGGCGCTGGGTTTCGCAGCGCACCAGCCAATCGCCGAAATTCGCCTGGGTGCGGTCCGGCACATCCGCCACCGGCGCGGGGGCGGGCGCCTGCGGGCGGGCCGGTTGAGCCAGGGCGGCGGGCGCGCCAGCCAGCGAGAGGATCAGGGCGAGCCAGAGTGGATTCCGCATGGTGGAGACGTCCCGATGAATAACTAGGCGTGCTTATCAGGGGGCGCCCACTCCCGAAAGCCCGCCCCCGCCCCCGACCCTGATTGACACCCCGCGCCCCCGCTGCGAAGCCTCTGCGCGACATCCGAGGAGCCCGCACCCCATGAGCCTGCAAGCCCGAATCGAAGCCCTTTGGGAGAAGCGCGACACGCTCTCCGCCACCACCCAGGGTGCGGCGCGCGAGGATGTGATGGCCGCGCTGGAGATGCTCGATCGGGGCGAGGCGCGCGTGGCGGAAAAGGGCGCCGAGGGCTGGCAGGTCAATCAATGGCTGAAGCAGGCCGTGCTGCTCTCCTTCCGGCTGAGCGATTCGGCGCCGATAGACACCGCCGCCGGCGCCTTCGACAAGGTGCCCCTGAAGTGGGCCGGATGGGGCCCGAACCGCTGGAAGGAAGCCGGGTTCCGCGCCGTCCCCGGCGCCGTGGCCCGCCACTCCGCCTATATCGCGCCCAATGTGGTCCTGATGCCGAGCTTCGTGAATCTCGGCGCCCATGTCGGCGCCAACACCATGGTGGACACCTGGGCCACCGTCGGCTCCTGCGCGCAGATCGGCAAGAATGTGCACCTCTCGGGCGGCGTCGGCATCGGTGGCGTGCTGGAGCCGCTGCAGGCCAATCCCGTCATCATCGAGGATGACTGCTTCATCGGCGCGCGCTCCGAAGTGGTGGAGGGCGTGATCGTCGAGCAGGGCTCGGTGCTCTCGATGGGCGTCTTCCTCTCGGCGACGACGAAGATCGTGGACCGCGCGACGGGCGAGGTCTTTGTGGGCCGCGTGCCGGCCTATTCGGTGGTGGTGCCCGGCAACCTGCCCGGCAAGCCCCTTCCCGATGGCTCGCCCGGGCCCTCGCTCTATTGCGCCGTGATCGTGAAGCGGGTGGATGCGCAGACGCGCGCCAAGACCAGCATCAACGATCTGCTGCGTGACTGAGGCATGCCCTACGTCAACCTCCAGATCACGGCCGGCGCCACCCGCGCGCAAAAGGCCGAGATCGTCCGCGACTTCACGGAGACGCTGGTGCGCGTGCTCGGCAAGAAGCCCGAGCACACGCATGTCGTGATCCAGGAGATCGCGGAGGAGGATTGGGGCTTTGCGGGGCAGCTCACCGATGACTGGCGGCGCGCGCAACGTGCGGAATAGCCCGGCCGACCCAGTCCCACTCGCCCAGGCGCTGATCCGCTGCCGCAGCGTCACGCCCGCGGATGACGGCGCGCTGGATGTGATGGAGGCGGCGCTGCGGCCGCTCGGCTTCGCCTGCACGCGGCTGCGCTTCAACGAAGTGGACAACCTCTTCGCCCGGCGCGGCACGGGCAGCCCGCATCTCTGCTACGCGGGCCACACCGATGTGGTGCCGCCGGGCGATGAGGCCGCCTGGGCGGACAACCCCTTCGCCGCCGTGATCCGTGACGGCGTGCTTTATGGCCGCGGCGCCTGCGACATGAAGGGCGGCATCGCGGCCTTCGTGGCCGGCCTGGCCGACTACCTCGCCGCCAACCCGGATCACCCCGGCTCCCTCTCCCTGCTCATCACCGGCGATGAGGAAGGCCCCTCCGTGGATGGCACGCGCCGCGTGCTGGAATGGATGGCCGAGAACGGCCACACGCCCGACATCTGCGTGGTGGGGGAGCCCACCTCCAAGGCGGTGCTCGGCGATACGATCAAGATCGGCCGGCGCGGCAGCATGAATGCCTGGATCACCGTGCGGGGAAAGCAGGGCCACAGCGCCTATCCACAACTGGCCGACAATCCGGTGCACCGGCTGATCCGTGTGCTCGATGCCCTGACCGCCACACCGCTCGATCAGGGCAGCACCTGGTTCGAGGCCTCGACGCTGCAGGTCACCGGCATCCAGGTGGCGAACAGCGCCACCAACGTCATCCCCGCCGAGGCCAGCGCCTTCCTGAACATCCGCTTCAACGACCATCACCATTCGGATGCCCTGACCGCGCATCTGCGCGCGGTGCTGGCCGCGCATGCGCCGGATCACGAGATGCGCGTGCAGGTGTCGGGCGAGAGCTTCCTGACGCAGCCAGGCCCTTTCGTGGAGGCGCTGAGCCGTGCCGTCACCCGCAGCACCGGCGTGACGCCGAAGCTCGACACCGGCGGCGGCACCTCGGATGCGCGCTTCATCACGCATTACTGCCCGGTGGCGGAGCTCGGCGCCGTGGGGGCCACGCTGCACCAGCGCGATGAATGCGCGCCCGTGGCGGAATTGCGCGCCCTGGCCGGGCTCTATCGCGCCGTCATCGAGGAGTGCCTCCGCTGAACCCGCCCAGCATCACCAATGGTCTGGCTGCGGCCTGGCTTTTCGCGCGCGGCAAGGGCGCGGGCTCGCTGCTCATCCCGGCCAGCATGGAATCCGCGCGCCATTCCTTCCTGGCGGCGGCGATCTGCCTGCCGCTTTTCATCGTGCTGCGGCTGATCGCCTGGTGGGTGCAGGGCGCGCCACCCTCCGGCGTGTTCATCGCCCTGGCGGGTGAGCTGGTGGGGTATTCGCTGGGTTGGGTGGGCTTTGCCCTCGCTTCCAAGATCCTGGCGGAGCAGGCCAAGCGCGCCGAGCAATGGCCGCAATTCATCGCCGCCTGGAACTGGTCCAACATCGTGCAGTATCTGCTGCTGGTGGTGCTGCTGGCGCCCGCGGCGCTCGGCATGCCGCCCTGGCTGGGCAATGCGCTGGGGCTGATCGCCGTGGGCTATGCCATGTGGCTGGAATGGTTCGTCACGCGCACCGTGCTGGGCGTGCAGGGGGCCACGGCCGTGATGTTCGTGCTGCTGGATCTGGCGCTGGGGCTGTTCATTGGCGGGATCACGGGGCGGATTTCGGGGACTTAGGTAAAAGCGGCCTCCGGCGGCTGGGGCCGAGAGGCCCCAGACCCCAGAACCGCGCGGCAGTGCCAGGTCAGCGCCAAGGAATGGGGCTTGGGGCCCCGGCCCCAGCCGCCGGAGGCCCTTTTTCTATTGCGCCGGCGCCCCTGCCGCCACCCAGGCGATGATCCGCGCCCGGTCCTCATCGCTCAGCTCGGTGATGTTGCCGGGCGGCATGGCCTCGGTCTGCACCTGCTGGCGCATCGCCGCCGCCCAGCGGCGGATTTGCGCGGGTGTTTCCAGCATCACGCCCTTGGGCGGGGCGGCGATGCCCTCGAAGCTCGGTCGCGCCGCGTGGCAGGAGGCGCAGGCCGTGGCGACGATGCTTTGCACCTGCTCGAAGCTCGGCACCTCGGTGCCGGCGAAGCGCGGATCGGGGCGCGGCGCCACCAGCACCGCCAGCAGGCCAAGCGTCACCACGCCACCCACCGGCAGCGCCCAGTTGGAGCGGCCGGAATGCCGCAGCACGAAGAATTGCCGGATCAGCGCGCCCGCGATGAAGATCAGGATCAGCACCAGCCAGTTGAGCTTGTGCTGCGCCAGCATGGGGTAATGCGGGCTGATCATCAGCAGCAGCACGGGCAGGGTGAGATAGGTGTTGTGGACGCTGCGCTGCCGGCCCCATTCGCCGTATTTGGGGTCCGGCGCCTGCCCGGCCTCGATCGCCTTCACCATCTTCTTCTGGCCGGGGATGATCACCATGGCGACATTCGCCACCATGATGGTGCCGGTGATGGCGCCGATCAGCAGGAAGGCGCCGCGGCCGGAGAAGATATGCGTCGCGATGAGCGCCAGCACCACCAGCAGGCCGGAGCCCGCCAGCAGCAGCTTGCGCTCATCCGTCATGCGCTTGCACAGCATGTCGTAGCCGACCCAGCCCACGACGATCAGAAGCAGCGAAAGTGCGATGGCCAGCCAGACCGGCAGGTCCAGCACCTCGGGGTCGATCAGATAGGTGCTGGCCTGGCCCCAATAGATCAGGATGAAGAGCGCGAAGCCGCTCGCCCAGGTCCAATAGGCCTCCCATTTGAACCAGTGCAGCGTGGTGGGCATCGCCTCGGGCGC
>JAIYDS010000250.1 GCA_027487385.1 Acetobacteraceae bacterium
AAATTCGGCGGCGCATGATGCCGCCCCAAACCTGATCTGAGGCGTGCCATGATTGAACTCATCCTGATGCAGCGTGTGGACAAGCTCGGCCAGATGGGCGAGCTGGTGAAGGTGAAGCCCGGCTACGCGCGCAACTTCCTGCTGCCCGGCGGCAAGGCGATGCGGGCCACCAAGTCCAACCTCGCCCGCTTCGAAGCCGAGCGCGCGCAGCTGGAGGCCCAGAACCTCAAGCGTCGCGAAGAGGCCGAGCGCGTGGCCGAGCGGATGGAGGGTCTCTCCATCGTCCTCATCCGCTCCGCCGGCGAGAGCGGCAACCTCTACGGCTCCGTCTCCGCGCGTGACATCGCCGATGGCTGCACCGCGGCCGGCCTGACGGTGAACCGCTCCCAGGTGCTGGTGGATGCCCCCATCAAGATGCTGGGCCTGACCACCGTGCGCGTCGAACTTCACCCCGAAGTGCTGCTGCCCGTCGTCGTCAACGTCGCCCGCAGCCCGGAAGAGGCCGAGAAGCAGGCGCGTGGCGAGGAGATCGCCCGCGAGGAAGAGATCACCCTCGAAGACGAGCTGGTGGCCGAGTTGGGCGCTGCCGCGCGCGATTGATCCGCCCAAAAGGGTGGAACGAGAGAGGGGGCCGTGAGGTCCCCTTTTTTGTTGGAAAGAAAAACGCCTCCGGCGGCTGGGGCCGGGGCCCCAGACCCCTTTCCTGGCGCTGAACTTGGAAGACTGCACGGTTCTGGGGTCTGGGGCCTTTCGGCCCCAGCCGCCGGAGGCTCTCTTTATACTGTCTTGAACTCAAGCCTCACCGATTCCAAGCTGCGCAAATTGTTATTCAGCCTTCGCACCGGCTCCTCCAGCAGCGTGATTTCCGCCACATGCCGCGCCAGCGCGCGCAGCACCAGCTCGCCCTCCAGCCGCGCGATGGCCTGGCCCACGCACATATGGATGCCAAAGCCCAGCGCCACATGTCCGTGGGTCGAGCGCATCAGGTCAAATTCATCCGGCCGCTCCCAGGCCTCCGGGTCGCGATTGGCAGAGGCCAGCATGATGACGAGCTTGCTGTCGGCCGGGATGCGCACGCCATCCACCACCTGATCCTCCAGCGTCAGCCGGCCGACATTGGGGATGGGGGTTTCCAGCCGCATCGCCTCCTCGATGGCGTTGCGCGCACGGTCGGGGTCCTCGCGCAGCAGCGCGTATTGGGCGGGATCCCGCGCCAGGTAGTAGAGCGCGGCGGAGATGGTGCTGGAGGAGGTGTCGAGCCCGCCCCGCAGGAAGGAACGGATCAGCAGCGGCGCCACCTCGGGCGCGATCTCGCCGGCGTCGGCGGCCTCGAAGATCTTCTGGCCGAAACCGCCCTCGGCCAGGTTCTCACGCTTCATGGCGTTGAGGGACCAGTCCTGGATGCGGCTGGCGCGGCGCTCGGTTTCCTCGAAGCGGGCGTTGCGCGGGCCCTGGCCGTCGAAATTCAACTCGCCCAGCAGGAACAGGTTCTCCCGCCGCTCGGGCGACCAGGCGAGGCCCAGCGCATCGGGAAAGACCTGCGCGACGAAGGCCTCGCTGAGATCCTGTACGCCATCCACGGTGCCGCGCTGCGCGAGTTCCGCCACCAGCCGATCCGCCTCGCGGCCGAAATCCTCGCGCCAGCGCCGCGTCATGCCGGGCGAGATGACGCGCTGCATCACCTGGCGCACGGCGGTGTGCTCGGGCGGGTCCACCTCCACGATCGGGCTGGGGGCGCGCCAGGCGCCAGGCTTGCGGATATCGGCGATGCCCGAGCCGCCGGTGGAGGAGAAGCGGCGCCAATCCTTCAGCACCGCCTGCACGTCCCGATAACGACCCATCGCATGGACGCCGTAGCGCGCCAGCTGCACCACCGGCCCGGCCGCGCGGATTTCCGCATAGGTGGGAAACGGGTCCAGCAGGACCTCATCCGCATAGGGATCGAGGGTGAGGATGGGGGCGGGGCGCGCTTCGGTCAGGGCGGGAACTCCTCAGGCCATGGGACATCGGAGCGCGGGGCGCGCGCCCGCGTCAACCATCCAGGCGCACATTGGCCGCCCGCGCCACCTCGCGCCACTTGGCGATCTCGCTGCGGATGAAGGTCGCGAATTGCTCGGGCGTCTGGGGGTCGGCGATGGCGCCCATGGCCTGGATGCGCTCGGCCATCGCGGCCTCGCGCAGCACGGTGCCCACATCGGCCGAGATGCGGCGGATGATCTCCGCGGGCGTGGCGGCGGGGGCGACGAGGCCGCTCCAGCCCGCCGCCTCATAGCCGGGGGAGAGGGTCTCGGCGATGGTCGGCACATCGGGCAGTTGCGCGATGCGGCGCGGCTGCGCCACGGCCAGCGCGCGCACGCGGCCGCCCTGGATCTGCGGCAGGGCGCTGGCGACGCTGTCCATCATCAAGGGCACGTTGCCGGCCAGCAGATCGGCCATGCCGGGGCCCGAGCCGCGGTAATGCACGATGTTGAAACGCAGCCCCGTGCGCAGCTGCAACAACTCGGTCGCCATGTGCTGGCTGGTGGCGGGGCCGGCCGAGGCGATGTTCACCTCGCCCGGGCGGGCGCGCACGGCGGCCGCCATCTCCTGCACCGTGCGGGGCTGGAAGCTGGGATGCGCCACCAGCAGCAGCGGCACCATGGCGATGTTGCTGATGGCGGCGAAATCGCGCTCGGCATCATAGGGGATGCGCGCCAGCACCGAGGGGTTCACGCCAAGCGTGCCCGACGTGCCGGCGATCAGCGTATAGCCATCGGCCGGGGCGCGGGCGCCGGCTTCCAGCGCGGGAGCGCCGGCGCCGCCGCCGCGATTCTCGACCACCACGCGCTGCGGCCAGCGCTGGGAGAGCTGGTCGGCCACCAGCCGGGTGAAGGTGTCGGCCGCCTGGCCAGGCGGGAAGGGGACGATGATCCGCACCGGCCGCTCGGGCCAGCTGCCCTGGGCGCGGGCGGCGAAGGGCAAAAGCGCGGGTGCAGCGAGCAGCGCGCGGCGGGATGCGATCATGGTGTTCCTCCGGGGGCGGGCTTGCCGCCCTTTCTCTGCGCGCTAGCTTGGGGATCAAATCACAGGAAGCGCAAGCCGATGAACAGTTTCGAGATCGCGGTGCTGGGCGGCGACGGCATTGGGCCGGAAGTGACGCAGGCGGGCGTCGCGGTGCTGGAGACGGTGGATGCGCGCCACAAGCTCGGCCTGCGCTTCTCGCCCCACCAGGCCGGCGCCATGGCCTATCGCGACACCGGCGAGGATCTTTCGGAAGCCGTCTTCGCGCGCTGCAAGGCGGCCGACGCCATCCTGCTCGGCGCCATGGGCTGGCCGGGCATTCGCCGCGCCGATGGCACCGAACTGGCGCCGCAGATCACGCTGCGCATGCGGCTGGGCCTGTTCGGCGGCGTGCGCCCCATCCGCGCCATCCCGGGCGTGCCCTTGCCGCTGCGTGATCCCCGCGCGGCGAAGATCGACTTCGTGATCCTGCGCGAAAGCACGGAAGGCCTGTTCTTCTCCAAGGATCGCGGCCTCGTCACGCCCGACATGGCCGAGGAGACGCTGCGGCTGACGCGCCCCACCTCCCTCGCCCTGGCGCGGATGGCCTTTGAACTGGCGGAGGAGCGCGCGGCACGGCTCGGCCGCCCCGGGCGCGTGACGCTGGTGGACAAGGCCAATGTCTTCCGCGCCTTCGCTTGGCTGCGCGAGGTCTTCGCCGAAGTGGCGGCCGCGCATCCCGGCGTCACCCATGACGCGCATTACGTGGATGCGATGGCGCTGGACCTGATCCGCCGCCCCTGGGATTTCGACCTGCTGCCGACCGAGAACATGTTCGGCGACATCCTCTCCGACCTCGCGGCGGGCCTGATCGGCGGCATGGGCTTCGCGCCCTCGGCCGATCTCGGCACGGAGCACGCGGTGTTCCAGCCGAGCCATGGCACGGCGCCGGACATCGCCGGCAAGGGCCTGGCGAACCCGACGGCGATGATCCTCTCGGGCGCCATGATGCTGGAATGGCTGGCGGCGCGCGGCGGTGGCGAGGCGCTGCGCGAGGCGGCGGCGGAGATTCGCGCGGCGGTGGATGCGGCCTTCGCCGCGGGGCTGCGCACGCCGGATATCGGCGGCGCGGCCGGCACGGCCGAGGTGACGCGCCGCGTCCTCGCCGCCCTGGGCGGCGCGGGCTGATGGGCGGGCTCGCGCGCTGGCTCTGGCGCTGGACGCGGCGGGCGGCCTATGCGCTGGTCGCCGTGGTGCTGGTCATCATCGCGGTGCGGGTGGTGGACAGCCAGACCGGCCCCGCGCTGGAGCTCTGGCACACGGAAGTGCCGGATGACCTGAAGGCCGAGCAGCTCCATCGCCTCGACTGGGCGGGCTATCTGGCGGCCGAGCAGCGCGTCTTTGCCCAGGTGCAGCGCGAGGTGACGGCGCGCATCCCGCCCGAGGCGCGCACCCAGGAAAACCGCTTCTTCGCCGGCAGCCCGATCCATCCGCCACGCTTCGCGCAGGATTGGAACCGCTCCTTCGTGCTGGAGCCAGAAGGCGCGCCACGTGGGGCCGTGGTGCTGATCCATGGCCTGACCGATGCCCCCTATAGCCTGCGCCATGTGGCCGAGCTGTATCGCGCCGAGGGCTTCGTGGCGCTGGGCCTGCGCGTGCCGGGCCATGGCACCGTCCCGGCCGGGCTGACCGAGGCCGTCTGGCAGGATTGGAGCGCCGCCACGCGCCTCGCCCTGCGCGAGGCACGGCGCCGCGCCGGCCCGACGGGCCCCGTGCATGTGGTGGGCTATTCCAATGGCGGCGCGCTGGCGCTGAAACACGCCATGGATGCGGTGGAGGATTCGAGCCTGGTGCGCCCGGATCGCGTCATCGTCGTCTCACCCATGGTGGGGGTTTCGCCCTTTGCGCGCTTCGCCGGGCTGGCGGGCCTGCCGGCGATGCTGCCGCGCTTCGCCAAGGCCGCCTGGCTCTCCGTGCTGCCCGAGTTCAACCCGTTCAAATACAACTCCTTCCCGGTGAATGCGGCGGTGCAATCCTTCCGCCTCACCCAGGAATTGCAGGGCCAGGTGCGCCGCCTCTCCCGCGCCGGGCGCCTCGATGGCATGGCGCCTGTGCTGGCCTTCCAGTCGCTGATGGATTTCACCGTCAGCACCAAGGCGCTGGTGGATGATTTCTTCGCCCTGCTGCCGCGCAATGGCAGCGAGCTGGTGATCTTCGACCGCAACCGCGGCACCAAGCTCAGCTTCCTGCTGCGCCCCGCCTTCGACCCGGCGGTGGAGAGCCTGGTGCCCGATCCGCCGCGCAACTGGCGCCTCACCATCCTCACCAACCGCGACGAGAACAGCCTGGAGATGGTGGCGCGCGTCACCGAAGCCGGCGCGACGGAGGAGCAGGTGGTGCCGCTCGGCCAATACTACCCGCGCGATGTCTATTCCCTCTCGCATGTCGCGCTGCCCTTCCCGGTGACGGATTCGCTCTATGGGCTGCGGCCGGAACCTGAGGCGGAATTCGGCATCAGCCTGGGCGCCACGGCGATCCGGGGGGAGACGGGGGTGCTGGTCATGGCGCTGGATTCGCTGGTGCGGATCTCCTGGAATCCGTTCTTCCCCTACATGGCGCAGCGCATCCGGGAGGCGCTTCCGCCGCGGTGATCCGGCGTTTTGGGACGCCGGGCGCAGGGCTGGGACTCCGGGCGGATGGGCGCTGCGGCCAGCTGTGATTTTTCCGTGGCAGGTTTGCCGCAGCCGTGCCACCTCAGGCATAAGCCGCCGGACCGGCCGTCGAGAACCGAGCAGAGGATGCCCATGCCATTCCCCCCGCCGCCCCTTGCTCTGGCCGCGCGCGCCGTACCGCTGGCTTTGCTCTTCCTGCTCGGCTGCGAGGATGCCGCCCCACCCCCCGCCCCGGAAATCCGCCCGGTCCGCGTGATCGCGGCCGAGCGCAGCGCGGGCGGCGATGTGGTGAGCCTCACCGGGACCGTGCAGGCCGAAACCCAGGTGAACCTGGCCTTCCGCATTGATGGCCGCATGGTGGAACGCCTGGTGAATGTGGGCGACCAGGTGCGCCCCGGCCAGGTCGTGGCCCGGCTGAACCGGGACAATGAGGAGAACGGCCTGCGCGCCGCCCGCGCCAACCTCGTCGCCGCCCGCGGCCAGCTGCGCGAGGCGGAGAACAATTACTGGCGCCAGGGCCAGCTCCTGCGCGAGGGCTTCACCACCCGCGTCCGCTTCGACCAGGCGGCGCAGCAATTGCAGACCATCCGTGCCGCCGTGGATGCGGCCGAAGCGCAGGTCAGCATCGCCGAAACGCGCCTCGGCTACACCGAACTCGTCTCCGACGTGGCGGGCAGCGTGACGCAGCGCGGCGCCGAGCCGGGCGAGGTGGTGCAGCCGGGCCGGATGATCCTGCGCATCGCCCGCAGCGAGGGGCGCGATGCGGTGTTCGACGTCCCCGCCCAGGTGAAGGACCAGGCGCCGGCCAATCCGCTGATCCTGGTGAATGTCACCGGCCAGCCGCAGATCCGCGCCACGGGCCGCGTGCGTGAGGTCTCGCCCCAGGCCGATGCGGTGACCGGCACCTTCCAGGTCCGCGTGGGCCTCGCCGAACCGCCGCCCGAAATGCGGCTCGGTTCCACCGTCACGGGGCAGATGCAGCTGGGTGCCACACCGGGCATCGCCATTCCCGCCACCGCGCTGACGCGGGCCGAGCGCGGCCCCGCCGTCTGGGTGGTGGACCCGGCGAATGAGACCGTCTCGCTGCGCACGGTGGAGCTGGTGCGGCATGATCCCGGCCATGTCGTGGTCGGCCAGGGCCTGCAGCCCGGCGAGATCGTGGTCACCGCCGGGGTGCAGACGCTGCGCCCGGGCCAGAAGGTGCGCCTCCTCCGATGATCGGCCCCAACCTCTCCGAATGGGCGATCAACAAGCGGTCGCTCATCATCTACTTCATGATCGTGGCGCTGATCGCGGGCGGCTTCGCCTTCTACAAGCTCGGCCGCAACGAGGATCCGGCCTTCACCTTCCGCACCATGGTCGTCTCGGCCGTCTGGCCCGGCGCCACGATCGAGGAGACGCTGCTCCAGGTGACGGAGCGGCTGGAGCGCACGCTCCAGGAGACGCCGAACCTCGACCGCCTGCGCAGCTACAGCGTGCCGGGGCAGACCACGATTTTCGTGGATCTGAAGGGCACGACGCCCGCCGCCGTGGTGCCGGACATGTGGTACCAGGTGCGACGACGCATCGCCGATATCCGCCACACCCTGCCGCAGGGCGTGGTCGGCCCCTTCTTCAATGATGATTTCGGCGACACCTTCGGCATCATCTACGGCTTCACCGCCGA
>JAIYDS010000271.1 GCA_027487385.1 Acetobacteraceae bacterium
ACGCGCGGGTCCTTCATCGTGAGGATGTTCTCGCGGTGCTTGTATTGCGGGTCCTGGAAGATTTCCTCGATGGAATAGACCGGGCCGCAGGGCACCTGCTCGCGCTCGCAGATCGTCATCAATTCGTCGCGCGTGTATTGGCTGGTCCAGTGGCTGACATAGGCATCCACCTCGCCGCGCGCGGCCTCGCGCTGCTTGATCTTGCCCCACTTGCCGTCATCGGCCCATTCGGGAACGCCCATGGCGCCGGCGAGGCGGGCGAAGATCTTGTCGCTGGTGCAGGCGATGGCGATCCAGCGCTTGTCCTTCGTGGGATAATGGCTGTGCGGCACGACATTGACGGTGCCCGGCCCCATGCGCTCACGGACATAGCCGTTCAGCTGGAAGGAGGGGGCGAGCTCGTCCAGGATGCGGAAGATCGGCTCATAGAGGCCGATATCCACCACCTGCCCGCGCCCGGTCTTCTCGCGCGCCTGGATGGCGAGCAGCGCGCCCAGAGCGCCATAGAGGCCGGCGAGATAGTCGGGGATGGTGGCGGAGCCGGGCGTCACCGGCGGGCGGTCCGGATAGCCGGCCAGGTAGGACAGCCCGCCAAAGGCATTGCCGATGCGGCCGAAGCCCGGGCGGCCGCTATAGGGGCCGGTCTGCCCATAGCCCGAGATGCGGACCATGATGAGGCGGGGGTTCACCTCCTTCATGACGTCCCAGCCCAGGCCCCATTTCTCCAGCGTGCCCGGCTGGAAATTCTCCACCAGGATGTCGGCCTCGGCCACCATGCGCTTCAGCAGGGCCGCGCCATCCGGCTTGCGCAGGTCGAGCGTGGCCGAGCGCTTGTTGCGGCATTCGGAAAGCCAGGGCAGCGTCTCGCCGCATTCCGTCACCGTGCCGAATTTGCGCAACGGGTCGCCCACGATGGGCAGTTCCAGCTTGATCACATCGGCGCCGAATTCGGCCAGCTGCGTGGAGCAGAAGGGGCCGGCCAGGAAGCTGGAGACGTCAATGACGCGGACGCCGTCCAGCGGCATGACCTTGGGTGAGTCGGACATGGTTTCCTCGGTTCAATTCTGTTGACAGTTTGCACTGGTAAAATTTGTCCGGTCAAGCCAGGATGGGGAAAATCCCCATCGGGGCAACACGGAGGAAACCCATGATCCGCATCACCCGCCGCACCGCCCTGCTGAGCAGCCTGGCCGCCCCCGCCCTGGCGCAGCCGGCCGCCTGGCCGCAGCGCCCCGTCCGCATCATCGTCCCCTATGCGGCCGGCGGCGGCACGGACCTCACCACCCGCGCGGTGATGGAGGCGGTGGGGCAGCGGCTGGGCCGCCCCGTCATCATCGAGAACCGCCCGGGCGCCGATGGCGCCATCGGCAGCGAGGTGGTGGCCCGCAGCGCGCCCGATGGCCACACGCTGACCGGCATCAACCCGACGCATCTGCTGCTGCGCCACACCGCGGCCAGCCTGCCTTATGACCCGACGGCGGATTTCACGCCCATCGCCGTCTTCGCGCTCTACTCCTTCGTGCTGCTGGCCGCGGCCGATGCGCCCTTCCGCGACGTGCCCGGCCTCATCGCCGCCGCCCGCGCGCGGCCCGGCGCCATCGCCCATGGCACGGCGGATGTGGCCTCGGGCGTGGTGGGCGCGCAATTCGCCAAGGCGGCGGGCATCGAGCTGAACGAGATCCGCTATGCCGGCGGTGGCGCCTCGACGCGCGACCTGATGGGCGGGCATCTCCCGCTCGCCTGGGTCAGCACGGCGACGGCCATGCCGCTGATGCAGAGCGACCGGCTGCGCATCATCGCCGTCACCTCGCCGCGCCCCTCGCCCTTCCTGCCGGAGGTGCCGACCTTCGCGAGCCTGGGCCTGGGGGCCGCCAGCTACGAAGGCTGGTTCGGCCTTTGGGGCCCGGGCCGCATGCCGCCCGAAATTGTCGAGCGCATCAATGCCGAGGCCAATGCGGCGGCCGCGACTGAGGCGGTGCAGGCGCGCTTCCGCACCCTGGCCGTCGAGCCCGGGGCGCTGGATGTGGCGGGCGTGCAGGCCCTGATGCGGGAGGATGCGGCGCGCTGGGCGCGGGCGGCGGAGCAGGGGCTGCTGCGTCGGGCAGGGTAAGGAAGACAGGGCCTCCGGCGGCTGGGGCCGAAAGGCCCCAGACCCCAAGTCAGCGGACCAGATACAGCGTCAGCACGGGGAAGACGCTCAGCAACACCAGGACCACGGCCGTGGTGATGCAGTAGGGGATGGTCCAGAGGAAGATCTGGCCCGGCTTCATCTTCGTCACTGCCGCGGCGATGAAGAGCGCGATGCCCACGGGGGGCGAGACCAGGCCCAGCACCAGGTTGATCGAGACCACCACGCCGAAATGCACGGGATCAATCCCGTAGATGTCGGTCGCGATGGGCAGCAGGATCGGCACCACCATGATCAGGCCCGGAATGCCGTCAATCACCGTGCCGATCACCAGCAGGATCACATTCACCAGCAGCATGAAGGAGATGGGCCCGGTTGCGATGGTCTGCATCCAGGCGGCGATGTCCTGGGGCACCTTGCCGAAGGTCAGCACCCAGCCGAAGACCGCGGCCGTCGCCACCATGAAGAGCACCACCGCCGCATTGCGGCCCGCTGCCAGGAACATGCGCGGCAGGTCGCGGTCATGGAATTCGCGCGTGACGAAACGCCCGATGAGATAGGCGGCGACGCAGGCCACGGCGGCGCTCTCGGTGGCCGTCGCCACGCCGGTCGTGATGCTGCCGATGATGACGACGGGAATGAGCAGCGTCAGCGCGCCATCCCGCAGCAGCTTGAAGCGGTCGCCCCAGCTCAGTGGCGAGGGGGTGGGGAAGGGGCGCAGCAGTCCCACCACGAAGATCACCAGGAAGAAGCCCGCGGTCATCATCAGCCCGGGTATGATGCCGGCCAGGAACATGTCGCCTGTCGCCACGCGCGCCAGCACCGCATAGACCACGAACATCATCGAAGGCGGGATGATCGGCGCCAGCAGCCCGGCCGAGGCGGTGGTGGCGACGGAGAAGCGCCGGTCATACCCCTCGCGGTCCATCTCGGGGACGATGACGCGGCTCATGATGGCGATCTGTGCGGCGGCCGAGCCCAGGATGCTCGCCATCAGCGCATTGGCCAGGACGTTGATATAGGCGAGGCCGCCGCGCACCGTGCCGACGAAGGCCCGCGCCAGGCCGATGAGGCGCGTGGTGATGCCCGCCCCGTTCATGATCTCACCCAGGATAAGAAAGAGCGGGATGGCGAGCAGCCCGTAATTCTCCACGCCGCCGAACATCTGGATGGGGTAGGAGCCGAGCAGCACCTGGTTGTTGCTGGCGAAGATATAGGCCGCGGCCGAGAGCCCCAGCACGATGCCGATGGGCGCGCCGATGAAGAGCAGCACGGCGAAGGCGATGCCGGTGATCATACCTCGGCCTCCTGCCGCTCGGCGAAGCCCTCGCCCGAGAGCATGGAGCCGATATCCTCCACCAGATTGGCCGTGGCATGGATGGTGGTGGTGAGCGAGAACCAGGGCATGACCAGGAAGAAGGGCCATTTCGGCAGGTTCACCGTGGTCGGCCGGTCCATGTAGATGCCGTTGAAATTCACCTCGAAGAAGGCCTGCAGGTTCCAGCCCTGCGCGATGAGCGTCGGCAGGTCGAACCACCACCAGCACAGCACGAGCATCAGCACGCCGAAGCCCAGCACCAGCGCATCCACGATGACGCGCGCCAAATGGCGCAGGCGGTTGGGCAGCGGGTCGGTCAGCAAGGTCACGGCGAAATCCATGCGCTGGTGCACCAGCAGCGAGGCGCCGATGAAACAGCCCCAGACCATGGCAAAGACCGCCGCCTCATCCACCCAGAACAGCGAATAATTCAGGCTGCGGGTGACCACGTTCAGCAGCACGAGGCCGAGGACGAGGGCCATGCATAGGACGAGGGCGCCGCGTTCGAGGGCGGCGACGGCGAGGCTGAGTTTGCGCATCAGAAAAAAGATCGAGGGGCTTTGCCCCCCGAGCCCCCCAGCAGGGGTGGAAACCTGCGTGGTTTCCACGTTTCCTGCACCCATATTTGTTCGGAGATGCAAGAACCTGAGGTTCTTGCTGGGGGGAGCGCGAGGGGGGCAAAGCCCCTCTCGCAGTCACGCCGCATCACCTCAGCCGCGCGGAAAGGCCGCGCGCAGCTGCGCCAGCGCCGGCGCGCGCGGGCCCCAGGCGCGGTCGAACTGCGCCACCGCATCGCCGAAGAATTCCGGCCCCGTGGGGCGGATCTGCATGTTGCTCGCGCGCAGCTGGGCACCCTGGCGCGCCTCGCGCTCCGGCATGGAATCGCAGAGTGCATCCAGCGCCTCGGTCATCGTGCCGCGGATCAGCTCGCGGTCGGGCGGGGTGAGGGTGCCGAAGACGCGCGCGGACATCAGCCCGACCGCCGGGAAGATGAAGTGGTTGGTCAGCAGCATCGTCCGGCAGAGGTCCTGGAACCGGTTGTTGATGATGCTCTCGAAATCCAGGTCCACGCCGTCAATCTGGCCGTTGGACAGCGCCTCGAAGATCGCCGGCAGGGGCAGCGGCGTGGGCGCCATGCCGATCAGGTTGAAGAAGTCACGCGTGGGTGCGGCCGGCGTGATGCGCACCTTCTTGCCGCGAAGGTCGGCCAGGGTGTTCGTCACCTCGCGCGTGCTGATCTGGCGCATGCCCACCATGCCGTAGCGGAAGCCGACGCAGCCCGTGCTTTGCGGCAGGCCGTTCAGCAGGCCGAGTGCGATGGGGTGGCGCAGCATCCGCACCGCTTCCTCGATGTCCTTCGCGATGAAGGGGGCGAGCAGCGCGCCGAAGGCATCCACCCGGTTGCTGATCTCGGAGACGGTGAGCAGGCTGAGATCCAGCGCGCCGGTCTGCAATTGCTGGAGCATCGCCGCCTCGTTGCCGAGCTGGCCCGAGGGGAAGAGCGTCACGCTGAAGCGCCCGTTCGAGGCATCGCGCAGCCGCGTGCCCCAGGCCGTCAGCTGCTGGTTCCAGGTGTGCGCGGGGGGCGTGATGAGGCCGAGCCGGAGCTCCCGCGTCGCCTGCGCCCGGGCATGATTGGCGGGGATCGCCAAGGGGAGGGCACCGGCGCCGGCCAGGGCGGCGCGGCGGGTGAGGGAAGGCGTCATGAAGTCTCTCCGTCCGGGCGATGAATGAGCGCAGGGATGTGCGGCAAGCATGGCAGCTTTGCAAGTCTTGATGGGATCATTCCACCTTGATGACGAGCTTGCCGAAATTCTCGCCCTTCAGCAGGCCGATGAAGGCCGCGGGGGCGGCGGGCAGACCCACCACCACATCCTCGCGCCAGCGCAATTGCCCGGCGCGGATCAGCCCCAGCATCACCGCGCGGAACTGGCCGTAGCGCTGCCAGCCGTGGTCGCTCACGATGAAGCCCTGCACGCGCAGCCGCTTGCGCACGATGGGGCCGAGATTGGGGCCGGGCGGCGCGCCGGCGGCATCGGCGCCGGGGGCGATGTTGTATTGCGCGATCATCCCGCACATCACCATGCGGCCGAAATCGCGCAGGCGCGGAAACACCGCCGCCTGCACATGGCCGCCGACATTCTCCCAATAGACATCAATGCCATCCGGGCAGGCGGCGTCGAGCTGCGCGTTCAGGTCGCCGCGATGGTCCAGGCAGTCATCGAAGCCCAGCTCCTCTTTCACGAAGGCGCATTTGGCGGCACCGCCGGCAATGCCGATCACGCGGCTGCCGCGCGCCTTGGCGATCTGCCCGGCCACCTGGCCCACGGCGCCGGAGGCCGCGCTGATCACCACCGTCTCGCCCGCCTTGGGCTCGCCGATATCCTCGAGCCCCACCCAGGCGGTGAGGCCGGGCATGCCGAGCACGCCGAGATTGGCCGAGAGCGGCACCTCGCCCACATCCACGCGGCGCAGGCGGCCGCCATCCATCACGCAGAAGCGCTGCCAGCCCTGGCCGCCCATCACGGTGTCGCCCGGCGCGAAGGCGGGGTCATCGGAGGCGACGACCTCACCCACCGTCGCGCCTTCCATCACGGCGCCGAGCTCCACCGGCTTGGCGTAGCTCTTCGCGTCGCTCATGCGGCCGCGCATATAGGGGTCGAGGCTGAGGAAGCGGTTGCGCACCAGCACCTGGCCGCGGCCGGGCAGCGGCACGGGGCGTTCGACGATCTCGAAATCCTCCGCCACCGGCTCGCCCACGGGGCGGCGCTTCAGCAGCACCTGGAGGTTGTTCTCACTCATGGCTCGCAGCCTTCCTCGATCAGGAGCGCGCGGACCATGGCCTCGGTCACGCCGCTTTCGGTGAATACGTCGCCCGCGGCACGCAGCAGCACGAAGCGCATGGCGCCGTCGCGCGCCTTCTTGTCGGCCCGCATGCGGGCGATCAGCCGCTCCACGCTGAAGCCGCGGGGCAGGGCGGCGATGCGATTGGGCAGGCCCACCTCGCGCAGATGCTCGCGCACGCGGCCCGGCATTTCCTGGGAGCAGAGGCCGAGGCGGGCGGAAAGCTCGGTGGCGAGGCCGAGGCCGATGGCGACGGCCTCGCCATGCAGCAGCTCGCCGCCATATCCGCTTTCGGCCTCCAGCGCATGGCCTAAGGTGTGGCCGAGGTTGAGCAAAGCGCGCCCGCCCTCGGGCTTCATCTCGAACTCGTCATCCACCACCACGGCGGATTTCAGCTTGCAGCTTTCCAGCACGGCATGGGCCAGCGCATCGGCATCGCCCTGCATGGCGCGCGGGCGTTCGGCCTCGCACCATTCCCAGAGCGGGCCCGGCAGCAGGCCGTGCTTCGCGACCTCGGCCCAGCCGGCCCGCAGCTCGCGCGGCGGCAGGGTGCGCAGCGTCGCGGTATCGGCCAGCACCAGCTTGGGCTGGTGGAAGGCGCCCAGTAGGTTCTTGCC
>JAIYDS010000061.1 GCA_027487385.1 Acetobacteraceae bacterium
GCTCGCATAGCACTGGCTGTGCTGGGCAGCCACGCGGCTGGCGGCACCATTGGCGCCGCGGAACACGATGGGGCAACCCAACTGCCCGCCCGACATGTAGAGCGTCTTGGCGGCGGAGTTGATGATCTGGTCGATCGCCTGCATCGAGAAGTTGAAGGTCATGAACTCGACGATGGGCTTGAGGCCGGTGAAGGCGGCCCCCACCGCCATGCCGGTGAAGCCGTGCTCGGTGATGGGCATGTCCATCACGCGCTTCGGGCCGAACTCGTCCAGCAGCCCCTGGCTGACCTTGTAGGCGCCCTGATACTGGGCGACCTCCTCGCCGATCAGGAAGACATCGGGGTCGCGGCGCATCTCGGCGGCCATGGCATCTCGCAGCGCTTCGCGCACCGAGATCGTCTTGGTCGGACCCCAATCCTTCTCGGCGCTCACGGCGCGCGGCGCGGCGGGGACCGTCGCGGCCACGGGGGCGGCGACCGGGGCGGGGGCGGGTGCAGCCTTGGCCGCGCCGCCGCCATCCAGCTCGGCGATGGGCGCGTTCACCGCCACATTCTCCGTGCCCTCGGGGACGAGGATGCGCGTGAGGGTGCCCTCATCCACCGCTTCGACCTCCATGGTGGCCTTGTCGGTCTCGATCTCGGCGATCACGTCGCCGGCCTTCACCGCATCGCCTTCCTTCTTCAGCCACTTGGCCAGCTTGCCCTCCGTCATGGTGGGGCTCAGCGCCGGCATCAGGATCTCGACGCCCATATCACTTCGTCTCCAGCAGAATGTCGGTCCAGAGTTCGCTCTCCGGCGGCTCGGGGGATTCCTGCGCGAAATCCGCGCTGTCCTGGACGATCACCTTCACCTCGTCGTCGATCTTCTTGAGATCCGCCTCGGTCACGCCCTGCTCCAGCAGCATGCTGCGGGCCGTCTCCAGGCAATCATGCTGCTCGCGCATCTTCTGCACTTCCTCGCGCGTGCGGTACTTCGCGGGGTCGGACATGGAGTGGCCGCGATAGCGGTAGGTCTTCATCTCCAGCAGATACGGACCCAGGCCGGCGCGGCAGTGGGCCACCGCGCGCTGTGCCGCCTCATTCACGGTGATGACGTTCATGCCATCCACCTGCTCGCCCGGGATGCCCCAGGGGCTGCCATTCTGGGATAGGTCGCGGCTGGCCGAGGCGCGATCCACGCTGGTCCCCATGCCGTATTTGTTGTTCTCGATGACGAAGATGCAGGGCAGCTTGAACAGGGCGGCGAGGTTCAGGCTCTCGAAGACCTGGCCCTGGTTCGAAGCGCCTTCGCCGAAATAGGCGACGGCCACATGGTCATTGCCACGATACATGTTGGCGAAGGCGAGGCCCGCGCCGAGCGAGACCTGCGCGCCCACGATGCCATGGCCGCCATAGAAGCCTTTCTCGCGGCTGAACATGTGCATGGAGCCGCCCTTGCCGCGCGAATAGCCGCCGATACGGCCGGTCAGCTCGGCCATCACGCCGCGCGCTTCCATGCCGGTGGCGAGCATATGCCCATGGTCGCGGTAGGAGGTGATGACCTGGTCACCCGGCTTGAGCGCAGCCTGCATGCCGACCACGACCGCTTCCTGGCCAATATAGAGGTGGCAGAAACCGCCGATCAGCCCCATGCCGTAAAGCTGGCCCGCCTTCTCTTCGAAGCGGCGGATCAGCAACATGTCCCGATAGGCCTGGAGGAGCGCGTCACGCCCCATGGCGGGCTGCTCGGCCGCGCCCTTGGCGCGGCGCTTGGCGGGTGGGGCTTTGGCGGCCATGGATCTCTCCCTGCGTGATCATCGCTGATTACGCTGCCAAAGCCGCCGCTGCAAGGCTTCAAAAACTGTGGCATTGCAAGGCGCTGGCCGAATTAACCGAATTATGGTTAACGTCGAGACCCATGCCGCAATGCAGCAAATCGCCGAAGTCTTTGAAGGATCAGAAAAGCCGCTGCCCGGGCGGATAGGGGATCACGATCTCCTCCCGCGTGGTGAGGTTGAGCATGGCGCGCGCCCGCTCCTCCAGCTGGTCCCGGTCCAGCTGGTCGCCGCGCATGGCATTCACCCGGCGCTCCGCCGCCTCGCGCTGGGCGATGGCGCGGTCCCGCTCGGCCTTGGCCTGGGCGATTTCGACGATGCGCTGCTCGCGCGCGATCAGGCCGCGATCCCCGTGCGAGGCGTGCCAGACGAAGAAAGCCGCGATGCTCGCCAGGATCACCGGCGGCGCCAACAGCTTGAGCATGCGGATCAACCACCGCCCGAAATTCATGAGACCCCCAGCACGGATCCCCCGATCCGCCAGGATGAGAGAATCACTATCGGCCGCGGCGCGCAAGGGGTTCGCAACGCGGGCACTGCTTCTTTATTGCGAAGGCGAGATGGCCTCCGGCGGCTGGGGCCGGGGCCCCAGACCACGGCCGCCGGAGGCTGTCTGCCTTACCGCTTCAGGATCGTCCGCCCCGCATAGCGCGCGGCGGGGCCCAGATCCTGCTCGATGCGGATCAGCTGGTTGTACTTGGCGAGACGGTCCGAACGGCTGAGCGAGCCGGTCTTGATCTGCCCGCAATTGGTGGCCACCGCGAGGTCGGCGATGGTGAAATCCTCGGTCTCGCCCGAGCGGTGGCTCATCACCGCCGTGTAGCTGGCGCGATGCGCCATCTCGACCGCTTCCAGCGTCTCGGTCAGCGTGCCGATCTGGTTCACCTTCACCAGGATGGAATTGGCCGTGGCGCGCTCGATGCCCATGGCCAGGCGCTGCGGGTTGGTCACGAAAAGATCGTCGCCCACCAGCTGCACCTTGCCGCCCAGGCGGTCGGTCAGCAGCTTCCAGCCGGCCCAGTCATCCTCGGACATGCCGTCCTCGATGGAGATGATGGGCCACTTGGCGCAGAGCGCCTCCAGATAGCCCACCATGCCGGCGGCATCGAGCTTCTTGCCCTCGCCCTCCATGTCATAGACGCCATCCTTGTAGAATTCGGTGGCGGCGCAATCGAGGGCGAACATCACATCCTCGCCCACGCGGTGGCCCGCCGCCTCGCAGGCCTTGGCGATGAAGGCCAGCGCCTCATCCGCGCTGCCGATATTGGGGGCGAAGCCGCCCTCATCGCCCACATTGGTGTTGTGGCCGGCGGCGTGCAGCTGCTTCTTCAGCGCGGCGAAGATTTCCGAGCCGATCCGCACCGCATCGGCGATGGTGCCGGCGGCCACCGGCATCACCATGAATTCCTGGATGTCGATCGGGTTGTCGGCATGCTGGCCGCCATTGATGATGTTCATCATCGGCACCGGCAGGGTGCGCGCATAGGCGCCGCCCACATAGCGATAGAGCGGCAGGCCATGCGCCTGGGCCGCCGCCTTGGCGGTGGCGAGGCTGACCGCCAGCATCGCATTGGCGCCCAGGCGGGACTTGTTGGGCGTGCCGTCCAGCTCGATCATCATCTGGTCGATTTTCACCTGATCGGCCGCGTTCAGGCCGCCGATGGCGTCGAAGATCTCGCCCTCGACATTCGCGACCGCTTTGGTCACGCCCTTGCCGCCGAAGCGCGCCTTGTCGCCATCGCGCAGTTCCACGGCCTCATGCGCGCCGGTCGAGGCGCCCGAGGGGACGATGGCCCGCCCGCGCGAGCCGTCATCCAGCACCACCTCGGCCTCCACCGTCGGGTTGCCCCGGCTGTCCAGGACTTCGCGGGCGATGATGTCGGCAATGGCGGGCATGGTTCGATCCTTCCGGCAGGGAATGCCGCGCGGATAGGCCGGGCCGCGCGAAAGGGCAAGGTGAGGCTTGCCGCGCGCGGATAATGTTATATTATCACATTCATGCCCCTCTTCTGCGAAGCCTTCGGCGCAAACGCCGCCCATGCCGAAGCCCCCCCCCGCGCCGTGATCGGCACGCCCGAGACCGTGCTGCTGACGGCGCTGCGCCCCGATGTCGCCCTGGCGCTCTGGCTGCGCGACGAGCCGGGTGGCTTCGCCAAGCCCCTCAAGCCGCTGCGCCAGGCCGGCCCCTTCCGCGCCTTGGCCGAGGGCACGCCGGAGGAAGCGCTGGATTCCATCTGCGAGCAATTGCCCGCCGGCGCGCCGATTGACCTGCTGTCCGATATGCTGCGCCTTTCCCACATGTTTGCCGCGCTGACCCAGACCAAGCATGTCCGGCTGCGCTTCGATGGCATCACCGGCGATGCCTGCCGCAAATTCCATGTGGATTCGGTGGGTTTCCGCCTGCTCGTCACCTATGCCGGCCCCGGGACCCAATGGAGCATGGGCAATCCGGAGGATGGCGCGCAGATCGACGAAATTCCCCGCTGCGCCGTGGCCCTGTTCCGCGGCCGCAAGCGCGAGGGTGCGACCACCCTGCACCGCTCCCCTCCCATCTCCCATCTGCCGGAGGCCCAGCGCTCGCGCCTGGTCTTCTGCATTGACGAACCAGGCTGCTGCTGATGAACCAGCGCCTTCCCGTCACCGTGCTTTCGGGCTTCCTCGGCGCCGGCAAGACCACGCTGCTGAACCATGTGCTCGCCAATCGCGAGGGGCGCCGCGTCGCCGTCATCGTGAATGACATGAGCGAGGTGAATATCGACGCCGCTTTGGTCGGGAACACCGGCACCCTCTCCCGCACCGAGGAAAAGCTGGTCGAGATGACCAATGGCTGCATCTGCTGCACCCTGCGCGAGGATCTGATGCAGGAGGTCGCGAAGCTCGCCGCCGAGGGCCGCTTCGATGCGCTGCTGATCGAGAGCACGGGTGTCAGCGAGCCCATGCCCGTCGCCGCCACCTTCGACTTCACCACCGAGGATGGCTTCTGCCTGGGCGATGTCGCGAAGCTCGACACCATGGTGACGGTGGTGGATGCCAAGGCCTTCCTGGAGGATTACGCCAGCGCCGACACGCTGCGCCAGCGCGGCGAAAGCGCCGGCGAGGAAGATCACCGCCTGCTGGTGGATTTGCTGATCGAGCAGGTGGAATTCGCCGACACCATCGTGGTGAACAAGGCCGATCTTGTGACGCCGGAGGAAATGGGCCGCCTTGCCGCCCTGCTCGCCACCTTCAACCCGACGGCCGAGATCCTCTCCACCGCGCATGGCCATGTGCCCCTCTCCAAGGTGCTGAACACCGGCCGCTTCGACATGGAGCGCGCGCAGAATGCCGCCGGCTGGCAGAAGGCCATGTCGGGCGAGCACCTGCCCGAGAGCGAGGAATTCGGCGTCACCAGCTTCGTCTGGCGCGCGCGCCGCCCGGTGCATCCCGTCCGCTTCAAGGCGCTGATCGAGGGCGACCTGCCCGGCGTGGTGCGGGCCAAGGGCTTCTTCTGGCTCGCCACGCGGCATGCCTGGGTGGGCGAATGGCAGCTCGCCGGCCGCATGGGCCGCCACCAGGGGGCCGGCTTCTGGTGGGCCGCCATCGAGGAAAAGCGCTGGCCCGAGGATCCCAGCTGGCGGAAGATGATTCGCGATCTCTGGGTGGAGCCGAGTGGCGATCGCCGGCAGGAAATCGTCTTCATCGGCATCGGGATGGATGAGGCGAAGCTGCGCGCGGAGCTCGACGCCACCCTGCTGACCAATGAGGAATGGCGCGCCGGCCCGCGCGCCCATGCCCGCCTGCCGGACCCCTTCCCGGCCTGGGAGCGCTGACCCCCACTTGCACTGGCGGGGAAGGCTGCCATTGATGCACGGATGCGTCCCATTGCCATTCTCGGCGCCGGCCTTGCCGGGCTTTCCGCCGCCCAAGCCCTGACCGCCGCCGGGCGCGAAATCCGCCTCTTCGACAAGGGGCGCGCCGCCGGCGGGCGCTTGGCGACGCGCCGGATCGAACATGCCGGCCAGACCCACCGCTTCGACCATGGCGCGCAATATCTGCGCGCCGAGCGCCCCGGCTTCGCCGCCCTGCTGGAAGCTGCCGGCACCCTACCCTGGCCCGATGCCAGGCGCCGCGTGGCGGCCCCCGGCATGTCGGCCCTCGGGCGCCACATGGCGGCGGGGCTGAACCTCTCCAGCCAGCGCCATGTCACGGCGCTGCACGCGGCCGAGGGCGGCTGGATGGTGGCGCATCTGGACGCTGGCCTGGTCCGCCCCGGCCGGCCCCTGCCGGAGGTGGCGCCGGAGCGGGACGGCCCCTTCGACGCCGTGCTCGTCACCTTCCCCGCCGAACAGGCCATCCCCCTGCTGCCCGCGCACATGGCCGGCCCGCTCGGGGCCATCGAATACGCCCCCTGCTGGACGGTGCTGGCCGGCTTCGACGCCCGGCTCGATCTGCCGGATACGCTGCGCTACCACGGCCCCATCGGCTGGGCCGCGCGGGACAGCGCGAAGCCGGGCCGTGACGCCGGCCAGGAAAACTGGGTGATCCAGGCCGGCCCCGAATTCAGCCGGGAACACCTGGAATCCCCGCCCGAGACGGTGGTGGCCGCCTTGCTGGCGGGTTTGCCGGCCCCCACCCCGCTTTTTGCCGTGGCGCATCGCTGGCGCTTTTCCCTGCTGGAGGTGGCGCTCGGCCAACCCTGCCTCTGGGATGGGGCGCTCCGCCTCGGCTATGCCTCGGATGGCTGCCTCGCTGGCCGCGCCGAATCCGCCTGGGAAAGCGGCCAGGCCCTCGCCCTGAAAGTCCTCGCCGCATGAGCAACCGCCAGAAGGGCGCCGTGCCCCGCCCCGCCCACGCCAATGACCTGAATGCGGTGCGCGACACCGCCTTCGCCCTGCTCGCGCGCGGCGTGGGCGACCGGCGCCACCCTTTCCACACACCCACCCTGGCCAGCATCGGCCTGGACGGCGCGCCGCGCGCCCGCACCCTGGTGCTGCGCGGCTTCGACGCATCGGCCCGGCTGCTGCGCCTGCACAGCGACCGCCGTAGCGAGAAATTCGCGGAATTGACGCGCGACCCGCGCTGCGCCCTGCATTTCTACGACCCCGCCGGCCAGGTGCAGATCCGGCTGGAGGGCATCGCCTCCCTGCACAGCGAGGATGTGGTGGCCGAGGCCGCCTGGGCCGCCAGCCGCCCCTTCAGCCGCATGTGCTACGCGATCGAGCCCGCCCCCGGGACCATGGTGGCCGAACCGCCGGCCGCCCCGCAGGATGAGGCGGCCGGGCGGCCGCATTTCGGCGTGGTGCTGCTGCACGCGCATAGTCTGGAATGGCTCTGGCTTGCGTCCGACGGCCATCGCCGGGCGCGGCTCGAATGGCTGCCCGGCGCCGAACACGCCACCTGGCTCGTGCCATGAGCCGCCCCAGCCATAGCCTCGAAGCCATCGAGGCCGAGATCCTGCGCCGCGTGGGCGCGACCGACAAATCCATCTGCCCCTCCGAGGTCGCGCGCGGCCTGGAAGCCGAGAATTGGCGCCCGCTGATGGGCCTGGTCCGCAAGGCGGCGGGGCGGCTTTCCGCCGCCGGGCAGCTCGACATCCTGCGCAAGGGCAAGCCCATCGCGCCCGAGGCGATGGTGGGCGTGATCCGCCTCCGCCGCCCGCAAACGGAGACCTCCGAATGAGCGCCCTCTCTGCCCTGCTCGGCCGTGGCCCGAATGGGCTCGATGCCCCGGTCCCGATCGAATTCGCCGCCCTGGTGCAGCCGCGCTCGCCCAACACCTGCCTCGCCGCCCCGCCCGGCCATCCGGGGCCGAAGCAGATCACCTCGCCCATCCTGCCCGCCGCGCCCGATGTGGTCTTCACCACGCTGCTCACCCTGGCCGAGGGCTTTCCGCGCACCTGGCGCCTGGCCGCCTGGCCGGAGCGGCGCCAGGCGCAATGGGTGGAGCGCTCCGCCCTGGTGAACTACCCGGACATCATCGTGGCGGAGGTGGTGGCGACGCCGGAGGGCACCAGCCTCTTCCTCTATTCGCGCAGCCTCATCGGTTATTCGGATCTGGGCGTGAACGCCAAGCGCGTGGAGCGCTGGCTGGCCGCGCTGCGGGCGGCCCTGCCGGCCAAGGAAGCCGCCAAGGCCGCCGCCGCGGAGCCGCCTCCGGCCCCGCCAAGCCTGCTGGTGCGGCGCCTGACCGAAGCGGCACCCGGCCAGTCCGTGCTTCTCGCCTGGGGGGAGCCGCGCGAGATGCCGGAGGCCGCGCTCCGCGCCCTGGCCGCTGGCGCCGCCGGCCTGCAGGTGATGACGCCCGAGCGGCCCGAGGGCGCCGACCAGCTTCTGCTGGAGGCTGCCGCCCGCCTCGGCCTGCAAGCCCCGGCCGAGGCGCTGCTCGCCACCCGCCCCGCCGCGCGCGACCCGCTGCCCGTGCCGCTGCATGCCGACCCCGGCGCCTGGCGCCCCTGGTGGATGCGCGGCAGCTTCGATGCGCCCGATCTGCGCGAACGCCTGCCCGATCTGGACCTGGTGGTGGATGGCGATGACCTGGCCCTGCTGGATGGCGACCCGCCGCGCCGCCTCGCCGGGCTGCGCGCCACCGGCGCGCGCCGCCTCATCCTGCGCAGCCAGGTGGTGCCGATGACGCCCGAACTCGCGACACTCGGCTTCGGCCTCTGGCATGCGGGCGAGCTGGATGCCCCGCGCACCGCGGCGCTGCGGGCCGCGCTCGGCTTCCATTTGCCGCAATTCGACGCCTTCCCCGCCCGCATGACGCGCGAGGGTGCCACCGCCGCCGGCCTGGCCGCGCCCTGGTGGTGGTTCATCTCGGCCGAGGCGCTGGGCGGCCTCCTGGCCGAGACCGGCTGGAAGGTCCAGTCCCAGGAGGCCGATGGCAGTGCGGTGATCGTCACGGCCACCACCTGATGGCGCGGCAGCGCATCTGCCTGCTGACGCTCGACATGGTCGGGCCCATCCGCAATGGCGGCATGGGCACCGCCTTCCTGGCCCTGGCGGAGACGCTGGTGGCGGGCGGCCATGAGGTCACCATCCTCTACCCCTCCGCCTATACCGAGAATGAGCCCGTCACCCGCTGGCGCACCCATTACGCGGCGCGCGGCATCGGCTTCGTCTCGCTCTTCCTGGAGGGCAGCGAGGCGGAGCTCTCCATCGGCGCCTATCACTGGCTGAAGACGCAGCGCTTCGACGTGATCCATTTCCACGAGATGCGCGGCATCGGCTATTGGTGCACCGTCGCCAAGCGCTGCGGCCTCGCTTTCCGCGGCACCATCCTGGCCTGCCACATCCATTCCCCCACCCTGTGGCACTTCGCCCATTCCGCGCAATTCCTGACCCATAGCGGCGAGCTGGAAACCGACTTCATGGAGCGCCGCAGCGCCGAGGGGGCGGACCATGTCACCGCCCCCTCGCGCTACATCCTGGATGTGGTGCGGGAGATGGGCTGGAAGCTGCCGCCGGGCGCCCAGGTGCTGCCCAATCTGCTGCCCGGCGGCTTCGTGGCCCCGGCCAACCCCGCGCCAGCAGCGCCCATCGAAGAGCTGGTGTTTTTCGGCCGGCTGGAGGAGCGCAAGGGCCTCGGCCTGTTCTGCGCCGCCATCGCCGGGCTGATCCGCGCCGGCACGCCGCCCGGCCGCGTCACCTTCCTGGGCAAGGTCGGGCATATGGCGGGGGTGCATGCGCTCGCCTGGCTGGCCAGCGCGGCGCAAGCCTGGCCCATGCCCTGGGGCGTCGTGAACAATCTCGACCCGCACCAGGCGCGGGACTATTTGGCCGGCCCGGGGCGGCTCGCCATCATCGCCTCACGCATGGAGAACGCGCCCTATGTGGTGCTGGAGTGCCTCGCCGCCGGGCTGCCCTTCCTGGCCCCGGATGTCGGCGGCATTGGCGAGCTGGTGGCCGAGGCGGACCGTCCGCGCCTGCTCTACACCCGCACCCCGGCGGCGCTGACCGCGGCCCTGGCGCGTGCGCTGCGGGACGGCGTCGCCCCTGGCGCGCCCGCCATCACGCCGGCCGCCACGCGGAAGCTCTGGCTCGACTGGCAGGCCACCCTGCCCCGCCCGGCCCCGCCGGCCGTCCATACCGCGCCGCCCCTGGTTTCGGTCTGCATGGCGGCCTTCAACCGGCACGCGCCCCTGGCCCACGCCATCGCCTCCATCGAGCGGCAGGATTACCCCCGCATCGAGCTGATCCTGGTGGATGACGCCAGCACCGACCCTGCCACGCGCCAATTCCTCGAAGCCCTGCGCCCGCGCTTCGCCGCGCGCGGCTGGCAGCTTCTCCGCAATGCCGAGAATTCCTGGCAGGGCGTCACCCGCCACCGCGCCGTCGAGGCCTCCTCCGGCGAATTCCTGCTGTTCATGGATGACGACAACGCCGCCTGGCCCGATGAGATTTCCACCTTCGTCCGCGCCGCGCAGCATTCCGGCGCCGATCTCCTGACCTGCCAGATGCAGGGGTTCCGCGGCGCCGGCCCGCCCCCGCGCCACCGCAGCACGCGCCCCAGCGGCTGGATTCCGCTGGGCGATTGCGCCTCCCTCGGCGTCTTCCGCAACGGCTTTGGCGACGCGAACATGTTCATGCGCCGCACCGCCTGGGACCGCATGGGCGGCTTCACCCTGGACCGCGCCTATTTCGAGGATTGGGAGTTCCTCCAGGCCGCCTCCCTGGCCGGGCTGCACCTCGAATGCCTGCCCGAGATCCTCTACTGCTACCGCATCTGGGAGGGCGGCCAGACCTCCAGCCACGACCCAGATTTCCTCTATCGCAGCTACCAGCGCGCCATGCGCCCCGCCCTCGCCGCCCTGCCGGAGAAGCTGCGCCCCGCGCTGCGCCTGGCCATCGAGCGCGAACTCGCCGGCCAGCAGGGCCGGCGCGAGGCCTATTGGGCCCATGCCCCGGGCGTGACCGAAGCCCAGGGTGAGATTGCCCGCCTGCCGCCCAATGGCGCCGAGGCCATGCTCGCCGCCGCCGCCTTCGCCCGCGCCCAGGGGCAGCACGCCACCGCCCGGGCGCTGACGGAACAGGCCCTGGCCATCGCGCCCGGCCACCCCGAGGCCCTGGCCCGGATCTCAGAGAGCCCGTCATGAAGCCCATCCGCGAAGCCCTTTCCCTCGCCCTCCCCTATTGGCGCGGTGAGGATCGCTGGGCCGCGCGCGGCCTGCTCGCCATCGTGGTCGCGCTGAACCTCTCGCTGGTCGCCATGTCGGTGCTGCTCTCCTACTGGAGCCGGGAATTCTTCAATGCGCTCGAAGGACGCAACGCCGAGGCCTTCTCGGCCCTGCTCTTCACCTGGCATGAGACCGACAGCGGGCTGATGCCCGGCTTCGTCTGGATCGCCACCGCCTATATCGTCATCGCCGTCTATGCCCTCTATCTGCGCCAGGCGCTGCAGATCCGCTGGCGGCGCTGGACCACGGAACGGCTGCTCGCCGATTGGCTGGCCGACCGCGCCTATTACCGCCTCTCCTTCACCGGTTTCGGCGCCGACAACCCGGACCAGCGCCTGGCCGAGGACGCCAAGCTCTTCGTGGATGAGACCCTCTCCCTCGGCCTCGGGCTGATGCGCAGCGTGGTGACGCTGTTTTCCTTCCTGCTGGTGCTCTGGGCGCTCTCGGGCCCTGCCACCATCCTGGGCATCACCATCCCGGGCTACATGGTCTGGGTCGCCATCCTCTACGCCGCACTCGGCACCTGGCTCGCCCATCTGATCGGGCGGCGGCTGACGCGGCTGAACTTCAATCAGCAGAAGGTCGAGGCGGATTTCCGCTACGCCCTGGTGCGCTTCCGCGACAGCACGGAAGGCGTCGCGCTGCATCGCGGCGAGGCGGAAGAGCGCCAGGCCCTCATCACCCGCTTCCGCGCGCTGATGGAAAACTGGTGGGCGCTGATGGTGGCGACCAAGCGCCTCACCTTCTTCACCGCGGGCTATACCCAGGTGGCGACGGTGTTTCCCTTCGTCGTCGCCGCCCCCGCCTTCTTCGCCGGGCGCATCCCGCTGGGCGGCCTGACCCAGACCGCCCAGGCCTTTGGCGAGGTGCAGGGCGCGCTGTCCTGGATCGTGGACAATTACGCGGGGCTGACCGAATGGCGGGCCACCGTCACCCGCCTGATCGGCTTCCGGGACGCGCTGGAGGCCGCCCGCGCCGCCGCGGCCGACGGCGATGGCATCCGCAGCGAAGTTGGCACGCCCGGCGTGATGCGCCTCTCCCACCTGCATCTCCGCCTGCCTGATGGGCGCGTGCTGCTGCAGAACGCGACGCTCGAACTCCGCGCGGGCGAGCGCGTGCTGCTCACCGGCGCATCGGGCAGCGGCAAATCCACGCTGTTCCGGGCGCTGGCCGGCATCTGGCCCTTCGGCCGCGGCACGCTCAGCACGCCGCCGGGCGAGGTCGCGCTCTTCCTGCCGCAGCGCCCCTATCTGCCGCTGGGCACGCTGCGCCGCGTGCTGTGCTATCCCGAACCCGCCGAGCGCTTCTCCGAGGCCGAGATCCTGGCCGCGCTGGCGGATGCCGGCCTCTCGCACCTCGCCCCCCGGCTGGATGCGGAGGAGCCCTGGTCGCAACTCCTCTCGGGCGGCGAACAGCAGCGCGTGGCCCTGGCCCGCGCCCTGCTGGTCAAACCCGCCTGGCTCTTCCTCGATGAGGCCACGGCGAGCCTGGATCCGCTGGCGGAACGCGCGCTCTATGAGACGCTGGCGCTGCGGCTGCCGGAGGCGATGATCTTCTCCATCGCGCATCGGCCGGCGGTGGCGGAGTATCATGGGCGGAAGATCGTGCTGACGGCGGAGAAACTCGAAGAATAGAAAAAGGGCCTCCGGCGGCTGGGGCCGAGAGGCCCCAGACCCCAGCACTTCAGGTCGCGGCCAGAATTTCGGCGGCCGCGTGGGCCATGCCGGCATTCGAATGGGCGACGCCGGGGACCACGCCGAGGTTCCAGCCGAAGGGGACGCCATAGGCCATCGCCGCCTCACGCGCGGCCGCGAAAAAATTCTGGCCGCGCTCATAGCGATGCAAACCCTGCACATCCGTCGCGGCATCGCGCCGCAGTTGGAAATGCAAGGGGTCATTGTCCTGGTCGCCCAGCAGGATGGTCACGGGGCGGGCCAGCGCCGCGCGCAGCCCGGCCTCGGTCGCCGCGCAATTCGCCAAGCCATGCGGGAAACCCACGTCAAAGCGCGGCCAGGAATACCAGCCGGAATTGGCGATGATGATCCGCCGCGCCCGCGGCGCGCCCGTCAACAACAGGTAGCGATGCACGAATTGTGCGCCGGCCGAATGGCCATAGAGCGCGAAGGGCCCGGGCGCCGCCCCTTGCGCCGCCAGCACCGCATCCACCGCGCGGTCGAGCGCGAAGAAGGTCCATTCGGCCTCGGGCGCCTGCGCATTGCCGTAATTGTAGAAGCGCACGCCCGGGAATTTCGCGTCGGAGTATTCCGGGCAGATCACCAGGAAGCCATGCGTCTCGGAGGCCGCGATCCAGGCATCGCGATAGCCATCCGCGTTGCGCCCCATGCCATGCATCACCACGGCCACCGGCCCGCCCGGGCGCCAGGCGGCGGGGCGGTGCCAATAGGCGTTCATGGGCCCGGGGGCGGCACCGCTGGGCTCCTCGAAGCTCAGCCGGCCCGAGGGGGCGGCCTGCGTGATCATCGGGGTCATCAGCCCGCCCAGCACGAGGCCACGGCGGCGCATCTCAATCCACCGAAGCCCCGGAGCGGCGCACGATCTCCGCCCAGCTCGCAATGTCGCGCCGCTGGATCGCGGCGAATTCCGCCGGCGTATAGACGGGCGGCAGGGCGATGCCCTGCGTCGTCACCAGCCATTCGCTGAATTGCGGGTCGCGCAGCACGCCGGTGATGGCCGCCGAAAGCCGCTGCACGATCGGTGCCGGCAGATTGGCCGGGCCGAACATCCCATACCAGGTGGTGCTGACGAAGCCGGGCAGGTTGCAGGCCTCGGCCACGGTCGGCACGTCGGGCAGGATGGAGAGGCGCTGCGCCGTCGTCACCGCCAGCGCCCGCGTCTGCCCCTGGCGGATCGGGCCCAAGGCCGGCCCCACCTGGTTGAAGAAGAAATCCACATCCCCCGCCAGCAGCGCCGTCTGCGCGCCCGGCTGGCCGCGATAGGGCACATGGGTGATGTCGATCCCCGCCGCCACCGCGAATTGCGCGCCGGCCAGGTGCGTCGAGGCGCCATTGCCGGTGGAGGCATAGTTCAGACGCCCCGGATTGGCCCGCGCGGCGGCCAGCAGCGTGGCGCAATCGGTGAATTGCGGCCGGCGCTCGATGCTGACGGTCAGCGCATTGGGCACATCGCCCAGATGCGCGATGGGCGTGAAATCCCGCACCACATCGAAGGGCAGCGTGCGGTAGAGGCTCGCATTGATGGCATGCGTGCCGGCCGTGCCGAAATAGAGCGTGTAGCCATCGGGGCGTGACTTCGCGACGAAGTCGGAGGCGATGTTGCCCCCCGCGCCGGAGCGATTGTCCACGATGATGTTCTGGCCGTTCAGCGCGCGGCTCAGCGGCTCGGCCATGCGGCGCATGTAGATGTCGATGCCCGAGCCATTGGGGAAGCCGCTGACCACGGTGATCGGCCGGCTGGGCCAGGAGTCCTGGGCGAGCGCCACGGCGGGCGCGGCGAGCGGCAGGGCAAGCAGGGAACGGCGGCGCATCATGGCTTCTCCTTCACGCGGGCGAAGGCTTATCTAGGCCCGCTCGGCTCGGGAGGGAATGATGGCTGGAAACATCGCGCGCGGGGGGAAGTCGATCTATGGCGCGCCGCTTGGCATTCTCATGCTGGAAGCCCGGTTTCCGCGCATCCTGGGCGATATGGGCAATGGGCTGACCTGGAATTTCCCCGTCCTCTTCCGCGTGGTGCGCGGCGCCTCGCCCACGCGCGTGGTGGAGCAGGGCGCCACCGGCCTGCTGGACGCCTTCATCGAGGCCGCGCGGGACCTGGTGGATCTGGGCGCCGAGGGCATCACCACCAATTGCGGCTTCCTCTCGCTGTTTCAGCGCGAATTGGCCGCGGCGGTGCAGGTGCCGGTTGCCACCTCCTCCCTCATGCAGGTGCCCTGGGTGCAGGCGACGCTGCCGCCGGGCCAGCGCGTGGGCGTGATCACCGTGAACAAGGCCGGCGTCACCCCGCGCCATCTGGAGGCCGCCGGCGTGCCGCTGGACGTGCCCATCGAGGGCACGGAGGGCGGGCGGGAGTTCTTCCGTGTGCTGATCCGCGCCGAGAAGAAGGACCTGGATGTGGACCTCGCCCGGCAGGACATCCTGGACGCCGCCGCGCGGCTGGTGACGACGCATCCGGAGGTCGGCGCCATCGTGCTGGAATGCACCAACATGCCGCCCTATGCCGCCGATGTGGCGGAGGCCACGGGGCTGCCGGTGCATGACATCTATTCGATGATCAACTGGTTTCAGGCGGGCCTACGCCCCCGAAGATTCAAGTAGAAAAAGGGCCTCCGGCGGCTGGGGCCGGGGCCCCAGACCCCTTGAATTTATTGGGGTCTGGGGCCTCTCGGCCCCAGCCGCCGGAGGCCCTTTTTTCTTATCTCGGCTTGATGAACAGATTCGGCGGCGGGATGTATTGCGGCCAGGGCGGCGCATCCAGCTGCGGCAGCGTGGCCGGCGCCGGCCGGCAATCCGGCCGCAGCGCCCCGCAATCCCAGCGATGCCCGTCGGGCCTTCCCGTGAGGATGCCGCCCGTCTCGTAGCGGCATCGGCAGAGGCGGCCGTCGAAGCAGGCCGTCATCCCCTCGCGCGGGGCATTGCAGAGGGGCACCTGCGCCACGGCCGGCAGGCTGGTGAGGATGAGGAAAAGCAGCGCGCGCATGGGCGCAGGCTGCGCGCAGGGTGGTTAAGAAACGCAAAAGGCCCCGCGGTCTCCCGCGGGGCCTTCGCCAAGCCAGCGCCGAAGCGCGGGGCTTACTTCATGCCGATCGCCTGGCGGCCGCGCTGGCCGTCACGCACATCCAGCGAGACCTTCTCGCCCTGGGCGAGGTCGGTGCGGCCGGCGCGCGTGAGCACGGAGGAGTGCAGGAACACGTCCTGCCCGCCATCTTCCGGCGTCACGAAGCCGAAGCCACGCACCTGGTCGAACCACTTCACGGTGCCGTTCAGCGGATAGACGGGGCCGGTGCCTTCGTCGAAGTTGCGGCGCGGCGGACCACCGCGGTCACCACCCCCGAAACCGCCGGAGCGGGGCGCGCCGAAGCCGCCACCACCGCCGCCGAAATCCCGGCGCGGCGGACGGTCGCCGAAGCCACCACCCCCACCCGGGGGGCCACCGAAGTCGCGACGCGGCGGACGATCGCCGAAGCCACCGGGCGCGCCGAAATCACGGCGCGGCGGACGGTCGCCAAAGCCACCACCCCCGCCGGGGCCACCGAAATCGCGACGCGGCGGACGATCGCCGAAGCCACCGCGCGAAGCGCCGCCACCCGGGCCGCGCTTCAGCTCGGTGATGCGGGTCACGAGACGGCGGCCCTGACGGTCCGACCCGATCTCGCACACCAGAATATCATCGGTATCGGGCTGTTCGATGCCCGCATCCGTCAGCGCGGATGCGTGGAAGAACACATCCTGCCCATCCGGTCCGAGCACAAAGCCGAAGCCCTTGCGCCCATTATACCACTTCACCTTGGCCTCGATCAGGCCAGTGTCACCGCCCGTAGGCGCATAATCGTCAGACACGTCGCTCTTCAATCCACGCTA
>JAIYDS010000247.1 GCA_027487385.1 Acetobacteraceae bacterium
TCACCAGCTCGCCCATCTGGCCGAGCTTGTCCACACGCTGCATCAGGATGAGTTCAATCATGGCACGCCTCAGATCAGGTTTGGGGCGGCATCATGCGCCGCCGAATTTGGTCATAGAGACCCACGCCGACCATCAGCGGGGCCATAATCTGGAGAAAGAGCAGCATCAGCAGGTAAAAGCCGATGAGGAAGGCCAGCCGGCCGGGACGGCCACGCAGCAGCCGGTGCACGCCGACGACGCCAAGCAGGAAGACCGGCACCAGCAGGATCAGCAGCGAGGAAAGCGCCACCGCCCCCCCCACCAGGGTCCACAGCGCCAGCGCCACCAGCGGCAGCGGCAGGTACCAGTTGGGCAGGCGGAGATCATCCAGCGGCGGCGTGGCGTTGAGCGCCAGGCCACGCTGGGTGACGAAGCGCTGCGCCGCGATGCCGTTGCCCAGCATCAGGAGCGCCATCCAGAAGCCGGCAGCGGCGGCCTTCACCTGCGCGATCTGCGAGACCATGCCTTCCGGCAGGGCCACGCCCATGCGGCGCACGCCCATCTCGACCGCACCGCGCATCTCGCCCTCCAGGTCGGAAACCGAGGCGGCGAGGACGCCCAGCACGACGACCGGCCAGAGCCCCAGCACCGCCAGCGGCAGGGAGAGATCCATGCGGCCCGACTGCACGGAGGTGGCCGAGATCAGCGCCACCGGCACGCCAAACACGGCGAGGAAGACCGCTAGCCCCAGCGTGGTGCTGCCGAGGAGCACGGCCAGCGAAGCAATGCCGATGGCAAAGATCGCCGTCCGCGCGCCGAAGGCGAAGGCCGCCGCGAAGAGCGGCAAGGGCGCGATCCAGAGCAGCACGCCGCCGAGCGGCAGGCCACGCATGGCCCAGAGGGCGAGCAGCGCCGAGCACAGCCCCGCGGCACCCGCCGCGAGCGCGGCGGGTTGGCCGAACAGCCCCCCTGGGCCGATGCCCCCTGGAGTTGCGCCCTGTGACACCCGCCCGGCTCCTCGTGTCAGTCGTTGATCACGTAGGGCAGCAGGGCCAGGAAGCGGGCGCGCTTGATGGCGGTCGCCAGCTCACGCTGCTTCTTGCCGCTGACGGCGGTGATGCGGCTCGGCACGATCTTGCCGCGCTCGCTCAGGAAGCGCGACAGAAGGCGCACATCCTTGTGATCAATCTTCGGCGCCTGCGGGCCGGAGAAGGGGCAGGACTTCCGGCGCCGATAGAAGGGGCGGCGGGCGCCGACGGCGGCGCGGCGATTGGCGATGTTGGGTTCGGCGGATTCGCTCATCGGCTCACATCTCGTCGTTCAGGTTGAGGTCCATCTCGTCGCGCGGACGGGCCCGGTATTCCTCACGATCGTCACGGCCACCGGCGCCGGCACGGCCGGAGCCGAAGCGGCCAGCGGGCTTGGGCCCACGGAAGCCGCGCTCGCGATCCCGGTCATCGGCGCGCTTGGCGAGGATGGCGGACGGCGCTTCGGGGTCGATTTCCTCGACGCGGATGGTGAGTTCGCGCAGCACATCCTCGTTCAGGCCGAGCTGGCGAACGACTTCCTGCATGGCGGGGGCGGGGGCGTTGATCCCGAGGAGCATGTAATGCCCCTTGCGGTTCTTCTTCACCTTGTAGGCGAGGCCGCGCAGGCCCCAATATTCGCGCTTGATGACGGCGCCATTGTGCTCGCCAAGGGTGACACCGATATTGTCGGCGATCGCCTCGACCTGCTGCTGAGTCACGTCATTGCGCGCGATGAACACGCATTCGTAGAGTGGCATGATGTCTCCCTATGGCTACTCAGCCCTGGCGGCCGACGGGGATCGTGGCGCGCAAATGGGCATAGCCGCGGGCGTGCCAACGCCGACGGCAGGGTGGCGCGCATAAAACACAGGCGGCGCGCGGGGGCAAGACTCTAATTTTGGTGGGCTGCGCGGCGCCGCCTGTTTGAATTTTCCGCCCTCAGACGCCGGGCGGCCGCGTCCGCGGCCTGGGCTTCGGAACGCTGAAGCATTCCGCCTCGCCTATTCGGCTCGGATTCGGCGTTGAGGCGCCGTTTCCGGGGGGTGTTTCGTCATCTCGCCGCACTTCTCGCTAGGCCCAGCACCACCTGCCGCGCCACCACCTCATCCGGCAGGCCGGTGCTTTTCGCCTGCCGTTCGGCGCGGAGCAGGGCCGCGCCCAGCGCTTCCAGGCGGGCGACGGACCAGCGGCCCAGGGCGCGGACCATGGCGGGCTTCGCCTTCCAGAAGACCGGCGGCCGCAGCGCGCTCACCGCCTCATCGGCGGATGCGCCATTCTCCATGGCCAGCCGCGCCATGTGCAGGCGCTGGGTGTGGCGAAGGGCCGCGCGCAGCACCTGCACCGGGTTCGCCCCCTCGCCAAAGGCCTTGGCGATGGCGCGGTCCGCCGCCGCCACCTCGCCCAGCGAGGCCGCCATCAGCGCCTCGTCCAGGTCGAGCATGCTGCCCTCGCCCAGCAATTCCATCGCGTCTTCGACGGAAATGCGGCTGCCGGGTTCCGCGTGCAGCGCCAGCACCTCCAGCGCCCGGCGCATGGCGAGGCGGTCCTCCCCCGCGCGCTCCACCAGCCAGTCCAGCGCGGCGGGCTCGGCTGTCGCGCCCAATTCGCCGAGGATGCGGCTGATCGAGGCCGCCAGGTCCCGCCCGCGCTCGGCATAGCATTCGATGACCTGGCCGCGCGGATCCGCCGCCACCAGCGCCTTCAGCTTGGATTTTCCGGTCAGCCCGGCGCCCTCGATGATGACAAGGCCGGGGCCGCGCCCAGCCAGGGCCTGCTTCACCGCCTCGGCCCAGGCATCGCGCGCATCGCGCAGGCGGATCGCCATGCGTCCGCCCATCAGGGGCACCGAGGCCGCTTCGGCGGCCAGCGCGCCCGGATCCTTCGCCGCCTCGCGCGGGGGCTCGATGATGCACATGGCATCCGTACCGGCCACGGCGCGCACCAGCGCCGCCGCACGCTCATTCACCAGGCCGGCATCATCGCCGACCAATAGCACGACACGGCAATCGGCCGGCGGATCAGCCAGGAAGCCTGGCAGCCGACGTGGATCAAGCTTGGCGACCAAGCCTCAGGCGGCCTGAGCCGCGGATAGGCGCCGCCGCAGCGCGACGGCCACGCCGAGCACCACCCTCTCGCTCAGCTCGGCGATCAGGCGGCGCTCCATATCCTCGCGCGAGGCGTCAGAGGCGAAGAATTGCAGGTCCGGCAGGTTGAAGGCGTCCACGGTCCGGGCCGAACCGCGATCCACCACCTCACGCGGGACGGAGAGGGTGGAGAGCACCCAGTTGGAGGTCGCGATCACGCGCACGCGCGTGGCCAGCCCATCCGTGCGATACCCCAGGATTTCGGTCGAATAGAGCAAGGCGACGTCCAGCTCATAGCGGCCCTGGACCCCGGGCTGGCTGCCCTCAAGGCTGCGTTGCAGGGCGCGGCGCATCAATTGGCCGTTGCGCTCATACATGGGGCCGACGCGCACCGCGGCCAGCTCGTCGCGCAGGCGCGGTTCCTGTCCGGCGGGGCCGGCCGCCGGGTTGCGCACGCCGCCCGGGCCATAGACCGGCTCGAAACCGCAGCCGGCCAGGGCCAGGAGCGGGGCGGCGAGGAAGGCGCGTCTAGATGACAAGGTTGACCACCCGTCCCTTCACATGGATGCGCTTCTTCACGGGCTTGCCGTCCAGCGCGCGCACCACATTGGGCTCGGCCTCGGCCAAAGCAAAGACATCTTCGTCGCTGGCATCCACCGCCACCTCGATGGTGCCGCGCAGCTTACCCAGCACCTGCACGGCGAGCGTCACGCTCTCCGCCCGCAGCAGGGCGGGGTCGGCCTCCAGCCAGGGAAGCTGCGCGACCAGGCCGGCGCCGGGGTTGAGCGTGGCCCAGATTTCCTCGGCCAGATGCGGCATCATGGGGGAGGCGAGGCGCACCAGCGCTTCCATCGCCTCGCGCCGCGCGGCCAGTGGGGCCGCGGTGCTGTCGCCGATGGTGTTGGCGAGTTCGTGGATTTTCGCGACCGCGACGTTGAAGGTGAAGGCCTCCAGCGCCTCGGTCACGGCGGCGATGGCGCGGTGCGTGGCCTGGCGCAGCTTCTTGCCCACCACCTCATCGGGCTTGTCAGCCTCCACCATGTTTTGTGCGAGGCGCCAGATGCGCCCGATGAAGCGGCTGGCGCCGGCGACGCCGGCTTCCGACCACTCCATGTCCCGCTCGGGCGGGTTATCGCTGAGGATGAACCAGCGCGCCGTGTCCGCGCCATAGCGGTTGATGATGGCGCCCGGATCCACCGTGTTGCGCTTGGACTTGGACATGCTCTCGATGCGCCCGACGATCACCGGCTCATTCGTGCCCTTCACGATGGCGGTCCCATCGCCCAGTTTCTCGATCTCCTCCGGGTAGAGCCAGCGCTGGTCCACCGCCGAGCGATAGCTCTCATGGGTGACCATGCCCTGGGTGAAGAGGCCGGCGAAGGGCTCATCCAGCTTCACATGGCCGGTGGCCCTCATCGCGCGGGTGAAGAAGCGGCTGTAGAGCAGATGCAGGATCGCGTGCTCGATTCCGCCGATATACTGGTCCACCGGCAGCCAGGCATCCACGGCGGCGTGGGTGACGGGCTCGGCGGCGCGCGGCGAGCAGAAGCGCGCGAAATACCAGGAACTGTCCACGAAGGTATCGAAGGTGTCGGTCTCGCGCCGGGCCGGCTTGCCGCAACTCGGGCAGTTCACGTGCTTCCAGGTCGGGTGGTGGTCGAGTGGGTTGCCGGGGCGGGAGAAATCCACATCCTCCGGCAGCACCACGGGCAGTTGGTCCGCCGGGACCGGCACGACGCCGCAATCATCGCAATGGATGACCGGGATGGGGCAGCCCCAATAACGTTGGCGGGAGACGCCCCAATCGCGCAGGCGCCAATTCGTCACGCCCTGGCCCTGGCCGAGTTCCTCGATGCGGGCGATAGCGGCGCGCTTGGCGGCCGTGACGTCGAGGCCGTTCAGGAAGTCCGAGTTGAAGCTGATGCCGTCCTCGGTGAAGGCCTCGTTGCCGACCGCGAAGCTCGCGGCGTCCACGCCGGGGGGCAGCACGACCGGCGTCACGGAGAGCCCATATTTCCGGGCGAAGTCCAGGTCGCGCTGATCATGCGCGGGGCAGCCGAAGATGGCGCCCGTGCCGTATTCCATCAGCACGAAATTCGCGATCCAGACCGGGTATTCCTGGCCGGTGAAGGGGTGCTTCACGGTGAAGCCGGTGTCGAA
>JAIYDS010000149.1 GCA_027487385.1 Acetobacteraceae bacterium
CGAAGGCCTCGCGCACGCGGGCATTCTGGCCCATCGGCGTCTGCGCGCGGGCGCCATTGCCGATGTTGATGGTGATGCCCTGGTAGCCCAGCTCATCGCTGATCGAGATGCGCAGGCGGTTGTTGCGGCGCACGGCCGGCACGTCATCGGGGTCGATGGTCTGCACCATCTCCAGCGCGCCGGATTGCAGATTGGCCAGGCGCACAGTGCTGTCCGGGATGGGCAGGTAGGTGATGCGGTTCACATGGACGGCGGCGGCATTCCAGTATTCCGGGAAGCGCTCCACCACGATGCGGTCCTGCGCCACGCGCTCGACGAAACGGAAGGGACCGGCGCAGACCGGGCGCGTGCCGAAATTGCGGCCCGCGGCCTCGGCAGCGCGGGGGCTGACCACCATGCCGGCACGGTCGGTGAGTTGCGCGAGGAAGGGCGCGGAGGGCGCGGTGAGGCGAATACGGATCTGCGTCGGGCTCACCACCTCCATGGATTCCATGGTGTTGATTTCGCTGCGGCGGAAGCTGCCCTGCATGGTCAGATGCCGGTTCAGGCTGTAGCGCACCGCCTCGGCGTCCATCACCTCGCCATCATGGAAGCGCACGCCCTCGCGCAGCGTGATGAGCAGGGTGCGCGGGTCTTCCCAACGGTAGCCGGTGGCAAGCTGGGGAACGATCTCCAGCCGCTCGTTGATGTCGAAGAGCTTGTCGCACAAGCTCGCGAAGACGATGCGGCCGACGAAGGTGCGCGCGAGCGTGGGGTCGAGGATGTCCGGATCCTCGCGCAGGCCGATGCGGAGGTTTTGGGCCTGGGCTTCGGCGATCCCGGCGGAGAGGCCGAGGGCGGCGCAGGCGGCAAGAAGAACGCGGCGGATCATGCGGGTTGCTCCGTGAAATAGGCTTGCAGTCGGGCGAGGCGCGCATCGGCGGCGGCCTCGCGGATCGGGGTGGCGGCGGGCAGGCTGTCCTGCAAATGGCAGGCGGCGCGATGCGCTTCGCCGTCCAGCGTGGGCACCTGCTCGCGGCAGATCGGCTGCACGAAGGGGCAGCGCGTGTGGAAGCGGCAGCCCGGAGGCGGCGAGACGGGTGAGGGCACATCACCCTCCAGCAGTTTCAGCGCGCCGCCCTGGCCAGGCACAGCGGCCAGCAGCGCGCGCGTATAGGGGTGGCGCGGCGCGTGAAAGAGCGCCTCGGCCGGCCCCTGCTCCACGATCTGGCCGAGATACATCACCGCCACCTCATCGGCGATCTGTCGCACCACGCCGAGATCATGGCTGATCAGCACGAAGGTCAGGCCGAGATCGCGGATCAGATCGCCCAGCAGGTTCACCACCTGCGCCTGGACGGAGACATCGAGGGCGGAGACGGGTTCATCGCCGATGATCAGGCGCGGCTCGGAGGCCAGCGCGCGGGCGATGGCAATGCGCTGGCGTTGCCCGCCGCTGAATTCATGCGGCCAACGGCGCGCGAGTTCGGGGCGCAGGCCGACGCGCTCCAGGAGTTCCGCCACGCGCGCGCGTTCGCGGCCGCGATGCAGCTTGTGCAGGATCAGCGGCTCGGTGATTGCGGCCTCGACCGTCATGCGAGGGTCGAGGCTGGCGAAGGGGTCCTGGAAGATGAGCTGCATCTCGCGCCGCTTGGCACGCAACGCGGCCGGCGAGAGCGCCAACACATCCTCGCCATCGAAGCGGAGGCGGCCGGAATCAGGCTCGATCAGCCGCAGCAGCAGCCGGCCGAGGGTGGATTTGCCGCAGCCGCTCTCGCCCACGATGGCCAGCACGCGGCCCTGCGGCACGGCGAGCGAGACGCCATCCACCGCGCGCACCGCGCCCCGCGCGCGGCCCAGGCTGTCGCGGAAGGGGAAGTGCTTCAGCAGGCCGTCAGCTTGCAAGAGCAAGCCGCCCGGCCGATTCACGGCCTCGCTGACGCTCGTGCGATCGGACGGGCTCATGCCGCCAGCACCGCATCGAGCGGTGCGCGATGGCACGCAACCAGATGGCCCGGCGTCGCCTCGGCCAGCGGGGGCGTGGCCTCGCAGGCGGCGATGGCGAAGGGGCAGCGGGGCGCGAAGCGGCAGCCGGGCGGCGGGCTTCGCAGATCGGGCACCGTGCCCTCGATGGAAGCGAGCCGCGCGCGGCGGGAATCCAGGCGTGGCGCGGCGCCCAGCAGGCCGATGGTGTAGGGGTGCTCCGGCTGTTCGAAGATCCGCGCCGTGGGCGCGCGCTCGGCGACGCGGCCGGCATACATCACCACCACCTCATCCGCATGGTCGCGCACCACGCCGAGGTCATGGGTGATCAGCACCACCGCCGTGCCGGTCTCGCGCTTCAGCTCATCCAGCAGCGCCAGGATCTGCGCCTGCACGGTCACGTCCAGCGCGGTGGTGGGCTCGTCCGCGATCAGCAGCTTGGGTCTGCAGGCCAGCGCGATGGCGATCATCACGCGCTGCCGCATGCCGCCCGAGAGCTGATGTGGATATTGCTTCGCGCGGCGCGTGGCTTCGGGGATGCGCACGCGCTCCAGCATGGCGATGGCGCGGTCCATGGCATCGCGCGGGTTCAGCCCTTCATGCAGGCGCAGCGCCTCGGCCACCTGCTCGCCCGCGGTGAAGGCGGGGTTCAGGCTGGTCATCGGCTCCTGGAAGATCATCGCCAATTCGCGCCCGCGCGCGGCGCGCTGGGCGGCCGGTGTCAGCGCCTGGCCGGCCAGGCGAAGCGTGCCCGAGACCTCGGCATTCTCCGCCAGCAGCCCCAGCACGGCCAGCGCCGTGGCCGACTTGCCGCAGCCGCTCTCACCCACGATCGCCAGCGTCCGGCCAGGGGCGACGGAGAAGGAAAGCCGGTCCACCGCGCGCAGCACCCCGCGCTCGGTGTGGAAATCGATGCAGAGCCCGTCCACCTCCAGCGCGTTCATGCCACCCCCGCCGCCTTGAGCGCCGAGGCGATCACGTTCCGGTCGAAAACGCCAGGGTGATCGGCGCCCGGCAGGAAGCGGCGGAAATGCACGAAGCGCTGCTGCGCCACGCCGTGCAGGCGGCGCAACTCGGCCAGCGGGTCCGCATGGTCGTCCACGCGCAGGTCGAGATCGGGGTAGGGATCGTGCGTTGCCACGATGAGCGCGGCGGATTGCTTGCCCCGCGCATCGCCGCCGGCCGCCTCTCCCGCCTCCATGGCGTGGATCATCCGCAGGTCGAGCGGAAGGTGGTCGGCGGCGAGGAAGGCGGCCAGCGTGTCCTCGACCACGCGCGGTCCGGCCAGCATATTGCCGGCGACCGAGACGTTTTGGGCGCTCACCGAACCGCACCAGGGCACGCAGTCGGCGCCGGTGTGCTGGGCGATGCGGCCATCGGCGCCCAGGATGTGGCATTGCCGTGCCTCGCGCCCCGGATCGGCGGCGAGCAGCGCCGCCAGCGCCGCCTCCGGCGCGGCACCCTCGCGCAGCAGGTCGAGGCCGCGCGGCGCATAGAGCGGGTGGATCAGCGCCTGGGTCGCCAGCGCGCCCAGCCCGGCCTCGACGCGCGGGCACAGCGCGCCCACCGCGAAGAAGCGCGTGGCCACGATCACGCCGAGGGCGCCGCTGCTGGGATCACGCGCGAGGAGGGACCACGTCATGGGGTCGCAATGAAACCAGCCGCGCCCGGGCGCAAGGGGGGATGCGGCGGCCGCTGGCCTCCGGCGCCCGGCTCTGCCCTGGAATCGGGCAGGCAGCATGCGCCGGGGCGATGTCGGGCGGCGGCCGCTGCATCGTCTGGCACAGGATTCGCTACCCTCCCCGATGGCGGCCCGCCCCCGGCGAAACTGCCGCCGCTTTGAGCAGGAGCCATGCCATGCGCCTTTCCCGCCGCCTGATTCTGGGCAGTGCGCTCGCCGCGCCCGCCGCGGTTTCGGCCCAGCCCGCCTGGCCCAGCCGCCCGGTGCGCGTGATCAACCCCTATTCGCCCGGCGGCACCACGGATGTGGTGATGCGGCTGATGAGCGAGCGGCTGGAGCGCGCCTTCGGCCAGCCCTTCGTGGTGGAGTCCCGCCCCGGCGCCGGCGGTTCGGTCGGCACGGCGCAGGCGGCCCTCGCCGCGCCGGATGGCCATACGCTGCTGATCACCAACACCGGGCCGCTGACCGTGGCGCCCACGCTGATGGCCAACATCGCCTATCGGCCCGAGAGCTTCACCTACATCACCATGTTCGGCGGCGCGCCCATCGTCTGCGCGGTGCGCACGCAAAGCCCCTACCAGACAATCCAGGATTACGCCGCCGCCGCCCGCGCGCGGCCGGAGGGGATCAGCTTCGGCAATTCCGGGGCCGGCTCCATCGGCCATCTGGCCGGCATGCTCTTCGAGCAGGCGGTGGGCGTGAAGCTGCTGCACATCCCCTTCCGCGGCGCGCCCGAGGCGCAGGCGGCCGTTCTCTCCGGCGACATCTCCTCGCTGTGGGACACGATCGGCGCGCATGCGGGCTCGGTGCGGCAAGGCGCGCTGCGGGCGCTGGCCTTCACCAGCGCGGAGCGCATCGGCATCTTCCCGAATGTGCCGACGGTGCGCGAATCCGGCTTCCCGGGGGTGGTGGCGAATAACTGGTTCCTGCTGGCCGGCCCGGCCGGCATCCCGCCCGCCATCGCCACCCGCATCAACGAGGTCTGTCAGGCGGCGATGCAGGAGGCCGTGGTGCGTGACCGGATGGACGCGCTGGGCCTGGCCTCGCTCGGCAACCTCTCCAGCGCGCAGATGCTGGCCTTCGTGGTGGAGGAAACCGCGCGCTGGGCGCCCGTCGCGCGGGCGGCGGGCTGAAGGGGCTCAGGCCCCCTCGCAGCCCTTCTCCCGCAGGCTCTGCAACACCCAGTCGCGCGGCCAGGTGCCGGACTGGATTTCGCCCTCATTCCGGATTTCCTTGGCCTGATGCGCCTCAGCCGCGGTGATCACGGCCTCGGCCTCGTCCATCGGCACCACCACCACGCCATCCTCGTCGCAGCAGATCAGATCGCCCGGCATCACCACCTGGCCCCCGCAAGAGATCGGCGTGCCGATCTCGCCCGGGCCTTCCTTCCAGGGGCCGGCCGGCGTGTGGCCGCGCGCCCAGACGCCGAGATCCATCTTCGCGAGATTCGCCACGTCCCGCACCGCGCCATCCAGCACCACGCCGCCAATGCCGCGCTTGGTCGCATGGCCCAGCATCAGATCCCCCATCAGGGCCACCGAAAGGTCGCCATTGCCGTCACAGACGATGATGTCGCCGGGCTCGGCCATGTCCACCGCGCGGTGCAGCATCAGATTGTCGCCGGAGCGTGCCTTCACGGTGAAGGCCGGCCCCACCAGGCGCTTGCGCCCGCCATAGGAATGGAAGGTGCCGCTGAGCGACTGCAGGCGGTTCATCACATCGCCGATATTGGCGGCGGGAACCTTGGCGGCGCGCTGGATGATGGTGGGCGCCACGCGGACGGTGACGGGGCGGATGCGGAAGCCGATGGCCATGGGTGTCTCCTCGATTCGCCCCATGGCACCACGGGAGGCGGGATGGGGGAAGCCCGTCAGGGGATGCGGCACCGCAGGCCCTGCGGCGCGTCGGTGATGGCGAGCGGCAGCGCCGGCCCAATGTCGCCATCGCATTGCGTCAGCACGCCCGGACCTTCCAGGGACAGCTGCGCGCAGCGGCGGAGTTCGATGAAGGGCAGGCGGTGCATGCGGTTCAGCGGCAGCGCGGCACCGGCCAGCAGCGCGCCCAGCCGCGCCGGCCCGCGCTGGATCACCAGGGTGAACCCACGCTCCAGCGGGGAGGCACCCGGCGCCACGAGGTGGTTTCCGGCATAGAGCCGGCCCTTGGTGACGATCAGGCTCGCCGCCTCCTCCCAGGGACCGCCATCGGCCGAGAAGCGCAGTGCCGGAAACCCGTATCGGGCCATTTCGACCAGGCTTTGCCAGACATAGGCACCCTTGCCGATGCGACGCTTCAGCGCGGGCGGAAGGTGATGCACCACCGCCGCGTCAAAACCGGCACCCAGCATCTGCACAAACAACCGGCCATCGGCCAGGCCGGGATGGATCATCGCCTCGCGCCCCGCGGCGATGACGCGCGCCGCGCCTTCCGCATCACGCGGCAGGCCCAGTTCCAGGGCCAGCACATTGGCGGTGCCGAAGGGCAGGATGCCCAGCGCGCTGCCGCTGCCGACCAGCCCCGCCGCGACCTCCGCGATGGTGCCATCGCCGCCGGCGGCCACCACGCAATCATGCCCTTCGGCCGCCGCCTGGGCCGCGATTCGGGTCGCATCGCCCGGTCCCGTCGTTTCCGCCAGCATGGCATTGCACCCCAGCACGCCCATGGCGCGCGCCAGTTTGGGGCGCCGGCGCGAGCCTGCGGCGGGGTTGAAGATCACCAGCATGAACCGGCGCGGATAGCACCCGAGCCTTGACGATTCGCGGTCGTTTCCATGGCGTTCCGGAGACATGCGCCGGACGCGGAGGTCATGGAAGATTCACGTGCGGTGCCAGGATTTTCAACGCATTTGCCGGGTTATGCACAGCACGGAGCATCCCCTGATGCCGCCTCGTGACCCGAAGATCCAGGTCCGCAGCGTTTTCGTCTCCGACATCCATCTCGGCACGCGGGGGGCTCGCTCCGACATGCTGCTCGACTTCCTCGCCCGGGTGGAATGCGAGCATCTCTATCTGGTGGGCGACGTGATTGACGGCTGGCGCCTGCGCAAGACCTGGTACTGGCACCCCGAATTCGATGCGGTCATGCGCGCCGTGCTGGAGCAGGCCGAGCGCGGCGCGCGCGTGACCTACATCCCCGGCAATCACGACGAGATGTTCCGCGACTGGCTGGGCCTCGAGATCGCCGGCGTGAAGCTGATGCGCGAGGCGGTGCATGAGGGCGCCGATGGCCGGAAATTCCTGGTGATCCACGGCGATGAATTCGACGGCGTGATCCGCTACGCCAAGTTCCTCGCCTATCTGGGCGACTGGGCCTATGACACGGCGCTGGTGCTGAACCGCTGGTTCAACCTGGCCCGCCGCAAATTCGGCTACCCCTACTGGTCGCTCTCGCAATGGCTGAAGCGTCAGGTGAAGGAGGCGGTGAAGGCGATTGACCGCTTCGAGGTGGCCCTCGCCGGCGAGGCGCGGCGCCGCGGCCTGGATGGCGTGATCTGCGGCCATATCCATCATGCCGAGATGCGCATGGTGAACGGCGTCATGTACATGAATGACGGCGATTGGGTGGAAAGCTGCACCGCCCTGGTGGAACACCCCGATGGCCGCTTCGAGCTGCTCGACTGGGCCGCCATGCAGCGCGCGCCCGAGCGCTTCCGCGAGGTCCTCCCCGCGTGAGCACGGAGGCGGCATGAAGCTCGTCATCATCTCGGATGCCTGGCGCCCGCAGGTCAATGGCGTGGTGCGCACGCTGGAGCGCGTCTCGGCCGAGCTCATCGCATTGGGCGATGAGGTGGAGGTGATCGGCCCCGACCGTTTCAGGAGCTTCGCCATGCCCGGCTATGCCGATATCCGGCTGGCCTTCCACCCCCGCCCGGCGCTGGAGGCGATGCTGCTGGCGATGCGACCCGATGCGCTGCATGTGGCGACCGAGGGGCCGCTCGGCATGGCGGCGCGGGCCATCGCCGCGCGGCAAGGCTGGCGCTTCACCACCAGCTTTCACACCCGCTTCGCCGAATACATCACGGCGCGCACCGGCATCCCGCCCGGGGTGATCTGGACGCTGCTGCGCCGGTTCCACAATTCCGGCGCCGGCACCTTCGCCGCCACGCCGAGCCTGCAGGAGGAGCTGCGCGGCCGTGGCTTCCGGCGGGTGCTGCCCTGGACGCGCGGCGTGGACCTCGCCTTGTTCCGCGAGGGCGCCCGCGATGCCTGGGAGGGCCTTCCCCGGCCGATCTTCCTCTATGCCGGCCGCGTCGCCATCGAGAAGAACATCGCCGCCTTCCTCGATCTCGACCTGCCGGGGACCAAGGTGGTGGTGGGCGACGGCCCGCAGCGCCCCTCGCTCCAGTCCCGCCACCCCTCGGTGCATTTCGCCGGATGGCGCCATGGCGAGGAACTGGCCCAGGCCTATCGCGGCGCGGATGTCATGGTCTTCCCCTCGCGCACCGACACTTTCGGCCTGGTCCTGCTGGAGGCGATGGCCTGCGGCACGCCGGTGGCCGCTTATCCGGTGATGGGCCCGCGCGATGTGGTGGGGCCGGGCGGCGTTCTGGATGAGGATCTGCGCCGCGCCTGCCTGGCCGCGCTGGATGTGCCGCGCGGCGCCGCCCGCAGCCAGGCCGAGGGTTTCTCCTGGCCGGCCTGCGCCGCCGCCTTCCGCGCCCAGCTGGTGGGCCGTGAGCCGGACCGGGACGCCCCCGGGCTGCTGACCGCGGCGGAGTAGGCCCGCTGCCCCGGGCCGAGCCGTGATCAGCGATTTCTTGACGATTCGCGCGGGCTTTCCTAAGCCTCTCGGACAGGCGGGGGCGCGGCAGGGATGGAGATTGCGCATGCCGAGGATGGGCCAGCCCGGCTGCGCAGCGTCTTCATCTCGGACTTCCACCTGGGCACGCCGGGCGCGAGGGCCGATCTCCTGCTGGAATTCCTCGACCAGCTCGAATGCGAACAGCTCTATCTGGTGGGCGATGTCATTGATGGCTGGCGCCTGCGCAAGAGCTGGTATTGGACCCCGGAATTCGATGCGGTCCTGCGCGCCATCTTCGCCCAGGCGCGGCGCGGCGCGCGCGTCACCTTCATCCCCGGCAATCACGATGAGATGTTCCGCGAGTGGATCGGCCTCGAGATCGCCGGCATCACCCTGGCGGCCGAGGCGGTGCATGTCGGCGCGGATGGCCGCCGCTTCCTCGTGATGCATGGCGATGAGTTCGACGGCGTGATCCGCCACATGAAGTTCCTCGCCCATATGGGCGACCGCGCCTATGCCGTGGCGCTGCATCTGAACCGCTGGTTCAACGTGGTGCGGCGCCGGCTCGGCTACTCCTACTGGTCGCTCTCGCAATGGCTGAAGCGCCAGGTGAAGGAGGCGGTGAAGACGGTGGATCGCTTCGAGACGGCGCTCACCGGCGAGGCCCGCCGGCGCGGGCTGGACGGCGTGATCTGCGGCCATATCCATCACGCCGAGATGCGGATGGTGCGCGGCATGCTCTACATGAATTCAGGCGACTGGGTGGAAAGCTGCACCGCCCTGGTGGAACACGCCGATGGGCGTTTCGAATTGCTGGACTGGCAGGAACTCCGCCAGAAGCGGTCCCAACCGGTGCTTGCCGCCGGATGAGGTTGCTGATCGTCTCCGACGCCTGGCGACCGCAGGTGAATGGCGTGGTCCGCGCCATCGAGGGGCTGAGTGCCGAGCTGACCGCGCTGGGCGATGCGGTGGAGGTGATCGGCCCCGATCGCTTCCGCAATTTCCCCATGCCGGGCTATGCCGAAATCCGCCTGGCCTTCCGGCCGCGCGCCGCCCTGCGCCGCATGATGGCCGAGGCTCGGCCCGAAGCGGTGCATATCGCCACCGAAGGGCCGCTCGGCATGGCGGCGCGCGCCATCTGCGCCGAGCGCGGCTGGCGCTTCACCACCAGCTTCCACACCCGCTTCGCCGAATATGTGAAGGCGCGCACGGGCATTCCGCCGCGCTTCATCTGGGCGCTGCTGCGCCGCTTCCACAATGCCGGCGCCGGCACCTTCGCCGCCACGCCGATGCTGCGGCAGGAGTTGGCGCGGCGTGGCTTTCGTCACGTGCTGCCCTGGTCGGGCGGGGTGGATCTCGGCCTGTTCCAGGATGGCCCGCGCGAGGAATGGCCCGGCCTGCCCCGGCCGATCTTCCTCTATGTCGGCCGCGTCGCCGTCGAGAAGAACATCACGGCCTTCCTCGATCTCGACCTCCCCGGCTCCAAGGTGGTGGTGGGCGACGGCCCGCAGCGCGCCGCGCTCCAGGCGCGCTACCCGGCGGTGCATTTCGCCGGCTGGCGCCATGGCGAGGGGCTGGTGCGGGCCTATCGCGGCGGCGATGTGATGGTGTTTCCCTCCCGCACGGACACTTTCGGCCTGGTGCTGGTGGAGGCCATGGCCTGCGGCACGCCGGTGGCCGCCTATCCGGTGATGGGCCCGCGCGATGTGGTGGGGCCAGGCGGCGCGCTGGATGAGGATCTGCGCCGCGCCTGCCTGGCCGCGCTGGAGGTGCCGCGCGCCGTCGCCCGAGCCCATGCCGAGCGCTTCTCCTGGCCGGCCAGCGCCAGCGCCTTCAAGCAGCACCTGGTCACCATCTAGGCACGGGAAGCAGGGCGGGGCTTGCCTCGCGTCTCGCGGCATGCGACGCGCCCCGCAACATGTTTCGAGCCGCCGCATGCTGCGCCGATTGACGCGTCACCCGGCCTTCCAGGCCTTCGCCGCGAATCTTCTCGGGCTCTATCTGGTCCTCGTCTATCGCACCACGCGCTGGCGGCTCGTGGGGGGCGAGGCCATGGATGCCGCCTTCGCCACCCATGGCAATGTCATCGCCGCCTTCTGGCATGAGAACCTGCCGCTGATGCCGCATCTCTGGAAGACCGGCCAGGCGCGGCAGAACATCCCTTCCGCGCATGTGCTGGTCTCGCGCCATCGCGACGGGCGCTTCATCGGCGATGTGGTGCGCCGCTTCGACCTGGAGATGATCCATGGCTCCAGCTCCAAGGGCGGCGCGGCCGGGCTGCTTGCCATGGCGCGGCTGGTCCGCACCGGCGCGATGATGGTCATCACGCCCGATGGCCCGCGCGGGCCGCGGCGCGTGGCGGCCCCGGGCGTGGCGCAGCTGGCCGCCGTCAGCGGTCGGCCGGTGCTGCCCTGCGCGGCGCGCGTCTCCTGGGCCATCGGGCTGAAAAGCTGGGATCGGATGGAAATCCCGCTGCCCTTCGGCCGGGGCGTGCTGGTCACCGGCCCCGCCGTGCCGGTGCCGCGCGATGCCCCGCCCGAGGCCGCGCTGCCCGCCATCACCGCGGCGCTGGAAGCCGCCTGCGACGCCGCCGACGCCGCGATCGGGCGGCCGCGCCGGTGAGCGCCACCTGGCACGCGCTGGCCAGCCTGGCCGCCCCCGGCCTGCGCTGGAACCTCCGCCGCCGCGTGGCGCGCGACAAGGAGGACCCCGCCCGGCTGCGGGAGCGCGAGGGCTTCGGCGCCGAACGCCCCGATGGCCGGCTGATCTGGCTGCACGCGGCCAGCGTGGGCGAAAGCCTGGCCATCCTGCCGGTGATGGAGGCGCTGATCGCGCGCGATGCGGGGCTGCACCTGCTGGTCACCACCGGCACCGTCACCTCCGCTCGGCTGCTGCCGCGGCGCCTTTCGCCCGCGCTGCGCGGGCGGGTGATCCATCGCTACGCGCCGCTGGACGTGCCCGCCTGGGTGGCGCGCTTCCTGGAGGGCTGGCGGCCGGATGCGGCGGGCTTCGTGGAAAGCGAGCTCTGGCCCAACACGCTGGCGGCGACGGCGGCGCGGGGCATCCCGCTCGCCTTGCTCAATGCCCGCATCTCCGACCGCACGGCGCGGCGCTGGGGGCGCTGGGCGCCGGGCTTCGCGCGCGGGCTGCTGGGCCATTTCCAGCTCATCATGCCCCGCTCGGCCGAGGATGCGGCGCGGCTGCTGGCGCTGGGCGCCCCGGCGGTGACCGCCCCGGGGGACCTGAAATTCGCCGCCGCGCCCCTGCCGGTGGATGAGGCGGCCCTGGCCGCGCTGCGGGCGGCCATCGGGGGGCGGCCCGTGCTGCTCGCCGCCAGCACCCATCCGGGCGAGGAGGCGATGGTGATCGCCATGGCCGAGGGGCTGCGCGCCACCCACCCGGCGCTGCTGACCATCCTGGCCCCGCGCCATCCGGACCGCGGCGCCGGCCTGGCCGAGGCCCCCCGCCGCGCGCTGGGCGCCCTGCCCGATGCCGGGCCGCTCTACATCGCCGATACGATGGGCGAGATGGGGCTGCTCTACCGCGTGGCGAACCTCGCCATCATCGGCGGCAGCCTGGTGCCGCATGGCGGGCAGAACCCGCTGGAGGCCGCGCGTCTGGGCTGCCCCATCCTCTTCGGCCCGCATATGGGGAATTTCCGCGAGGCGGTGGCCGCGCTGCTGGACCGGGGTGGTGCATGCCAAGTCATGGATACCGCCGCGCTGGCGGCGATGGTCTCGGATATGCTAACCCATCCGGAACGAGCGGCGGCCATGGCAGCTTCCGCCGGCGCTTTGTTCGCCGCCGCCTCCGACCTGCCGGGCCGGATGGCGGAGGCGCTGCTGGCCCTGATGGCTCAGGGCCGCGAGACGGATTGAGGAAAGGGCTGGACCATCAGCATTCGAGCGCCCGAATTCTGGGATCGCCGTGGGGGAATCGCGCCCCTGCTGCTCTCGCCCATCGCCGCCGTCTATGCGGCGGTGACGGCGCGACGCATGGCGCGGCCCGGCTGGGTGGCGCCGGTGCCGGTGGTGTGCTGCGGCGGGGCCACGGCAGGCGGCGCAGGCAAGACCACGCTGGCCATGGATATCGGCAACCGGTTGCGCGCCCGCGGGCGGGACGCGCATTTCCTGCTGCGCGGCTATGGCGGCTCGGTGAAGGGGCCGGTCCTGGTCCAGCCTGGCCGGCATGACAGCGAAGCGGTGGGCGATGAGGCGCTGCTGCTGGCCGCCCTCGCCCCCACCTGGGTCTCGGCCGATCGCGCGGCCGGCGCCCAGCGCGCCGTGGCGCATGGCGCGGGCGCCATCGTGATGGATGACGGGCTGCAGAACCCGACGCTGGCCAAGACGCTCTCCCTGCTGACGATTGATGGCGGCTATGGCTTCGGCAATGGCCATGTGATCCCGGCCGGCCCGCTGCGCGAAAGCGTGGCCGCCGCCGCCGCCCGCTGCGACGCCGCGGTGCTGATCGGCGCGGATGACACGGGGGCGCTGGCCGCGCTGCCGCCCGGCCTGCCGGTGCTGCGCGGCGACCTGGTCCCCGGGCCGGAAATGGCGGAGCTGGCGGGCGAGAATGTCTTTGCCTTCTGTGGCATCGCCAATCCGCGGAAATTCTTCACCACGCTGCGCCAGGGCGGCGCCGTGGTCGCCGGCACCGAGAGCTTCGCCGACCATTATCCCTTCGATGCCGGCGACCTGCGCGGGCTGCTGCAACAGGCCGAGCGCCTCGGCGCCATTCCGGTGACCACGCGCAAGGATTGGGTGCGGATGCCACCCGAATTCCAGAGCCAGGTGCGGGTGGTCAGCGTCACGCTGCGCTGGGATGACCCGGCGGCGGTGGATGCGCTGCTGGCGCGGGCGTTGGGGGAAGTTTAGAGGGCCTCCGGAGGCCCTTTTTCTTCAGGCCTGCTTCCGCTCAATCAACCCAGTCCGGATCTTCCGCCCGCGCCTGATCCGGTCCTCGATGAAGCCCGCCTCGCCCCAGCGGATAGCGCGTCCGAAGGCCTGTGCGTCCTCGGTGAAGCGCGCCAGCATTTCCAGCACCGCCTCGCGATTGTTGAGAAACACATCGCGCCACATGTTCACATCGCTGCCCGCGATGCGCGTGAAGTCGCGAAAGCCGGAGGCGGCGAATTTCAGCACGCTCTCGCGGGTTTCCTCGGAAAGGTCATCGGCCGTGCCGCAGATGGTGAAGGCGATGAGGTGCGGCAGATGCGAGACGATGGCCACCACCTTGTCATGGGTGGTGGGGTCCATGCTCTCGATCATCGAGCCGCAGCGGCGCCAGAGCTCGCGCACCTGCTCCACCGCCGCCGGGTCGGTCGCCTCGGTGGGGGTGAGGATGACGTAGCGGCCCTCGAAGAGCGTCGGAAAGCCCGAATCCGGGCCGGAATACTCGGTGCCGGCCATGGGATGGGCGGGGACGAGATGCACGCCGGCCGGCAGCAGCGGCGTGAGGTCGCGAATGACGGAGCCCTTGGTGGAGCCGACATCGGTGAGGATGGCGCCCGGCTTCAGATGCGGCGCGATCTGCGCCATCACCTGCGCATAGACGCCGACGGGCACGCAGAGGATCACGCAATCGGCGCCCGCGACGGCGGCGGCGATGTCATCCTCCACGCGGTCGGCGAAGCCCAGCTCGCGCACGCGGTCGCGCGTGGCCTGGCTGTGGGCGGTGACGACGACCTCGCGCGCCAGGGCATGGCCTTCGCGGTTGCGCCGCGCGATGGAGCCGCCGATCAGGCCGGCGCCGATCAGGCAGAGGCGGTCGAACAGGGGTTCAGGCACAGTCAGGAACCGCCCACGCAAACCAGGCGCCGCCCTTCGGGAACCCGTGCCGGGCGGGCCCGGCGGCATGCTTCCGCATTCCGAAGCCAAGGCCGCGTCGTGCGAACAGCACGCCCGCGGCGTGACGCGCGTGAGGGCAGAAGATCATGCGCGCTCCGCGCGCATGAACTCGGTCAGCGCATCCACCACCATCATGCATTCCTCGGCCGTGCCGATGGTGATGCGCAGGCAGGTCGGCAGGCTGTAGCCGCCGACGCCGCGCACGATGATGCCCCGCGCGCGCAGCGCCGCATCGGCGGCCTTGGCCTTCGCCACATCCTCGAAATCGGCGAGGATGAAGTTGCAGGCGCTGGGCCAGACCTTGATGCCCGCGGCTTGCAGCCCGGCCACGGTCTTCGCGCGCCATTCCGTATTGTGCGCCACGCTGCGTTCGATCCAGCCGGGCTCGGCCAGGGCGGCGATGCCGGCGGCCATGGCCGTCGCGTTCACATTGAAGGGGCCCCGGATTCGCGCCAGCACGTCCGCCACCTGCGGCGGCATATAGGCCCAGCCCAGGCGCAGCCCACCCAGGCCGAAGATCTTGCTGAAGGTGCGCGTCATGACGGTGTTGCCCGAGGCATCCACCAGCGCCTGGCCGGGGTCGTAGTCGGGGTCCGTCACGTATTCGGCATAGGCGGAATCGAGGATCAGCAGGATGTCGTCGCGCAGCCCGGCGCGCAGGCGCTTCACCTCGCTCTGCGGCAGCAGGGCGCCGGTCGGGTTGTTGGGGTTCACCAGGCAGACGAGCTTGGTGCGCGGGCCCACGGCGGCCAGCATGGCGTCCACATCGGCCAGCAGGTTCTTCTCCGGCACCTTGATGACGCGGCAGCCGGCATAGCGGCCGGTCAGGTCATACATGACGAAGCCATGCGCCGGCATGATGAGTTCGGTGCCCTCCCCGCCATAGGCGAGGATCAGATAGGCGATCAGCTCGTCCGAGCCATTGCCGCAGACGATGCGCGCAGGGTCGAGGCCAAATTTGGCGCCGATCGCCTCGCGGATCTTCGTGGCGCCGCCATCCGGATAGCGGTGGGCGTCCCGCGCCGAGGCGATGATCGCCTCCTGCGCCATGGGTGGCGGGCCGAAGGCGCCCTCATTGGAGGAGAGCTTGATGATCCGGTTCACGCCGGGGATCTTCGATTCACCGCCCACATAGGGCTCGATCGAGAGGATGGAGGGGCGGGGAAGCAGCGCGTTCATGGGGTTACCTGGTCCCTCGTTC
>JAIYDS010000035.1 GCA_027487385.1 Acetobacteraceae bacterium
GACCAAGCCCACGCAGCATTCGGTGAAGGAATTGCTGGGGGTCGGCATCCACCCGCAGATCCTGCCTTGCCGCTGCCACCGGCCGATCCCGGAGAATGAGCGCCGCAAGATCGCGCTCTTCTGCAACGTCCGGCCCGAGAGCGTGATCCCGGCCTATGATGCCTCCAGCATCTACGCCGTGCCCGGCAGCTATCACCGCGAGGGGCTGGACCGCGAGGTGCTGCGCCACTTCAACCTCTCCATCTATGGCGAGCCCAATCTTTCCGCCTGGGACCGCGTGGTGCAGCGCATCACCGCGCCCGAGGGCGAGGTCACCATCGCCGTGGTGGGCAAGTACACCGGCCTGCTGGATGCCTATAAGTCGTTGAACGAGGCGCTGGCCCATGGCGGCATCGCGCACAACATGCGCGTGAAGCTCGACTGGGTGGACAGCGAAATCTTCGAGCGCGAGGCGGGCGAGGTGATGCGCCGGCTGGATGGGGTGCATGGAATTCTGGTTCCCGGCGGCTTCGGCGAGCGCGGCACGGGCGGCAAGATCCAGGCGGTGCGCTTCGCGCGCGAAAAGAAGATCCCCTTTCTTGGCATCTGCTTCGGCATGCAGATGGCGGTGATCGAGGCGGCGCGGAACCTGCTGGACATTCCCGGCGCCTCCAGCACCGAATTCGGCCCCTGCGCCGAGCCGGTGGTGGGGCTGATGACGGAATGGGTGCGCGGCAACCAGCGCGAGCAGCGCGAGGCCAGCGGCGATCTCGGCGGCACCATGCGCCTCGGCGCCTATCCCGCCGTGCTGGCCGAGGATTCCCTGGTGCGCGGCGTCTATGGCGAAACCCGCATCGAGGAACGCCATCGCCACCGCTTCGAGGTGAATGTGGCCTATCGCGAGCGCCTGGAGGCGGCCGGCCTGCGCTTCTCCGGCATGTCGCCCGATGGGCTGCTGCCGGAGATCGTCGAATACCCGGACCATCCCTGGTTCATCGGCGTGCAGTTCCACCCGGAGCTGAAATCCAAGCCCTTCGCCCCGCACCCGCTTTTCGCGGGCTTTGTCGGCGCGGCGGTGCGGCAGGCGAGGCTGGTCTGATGGATGTGACCATTCGTGACCTGGTGATCGGCCAGACGCGCCCCCTCGCCTTCATCTGCGGCCCCTGCCAGATCGAAAGCCGGGCCCATGCGCTGGAGATGGCCGATGCCATCGCTGCCATGGCGCGCGATCTCGGCGTGCCGATGATCTACAAGTCGAGCTTCGACAAGGCGAACCGCACCAGCGTGAACGCCGCGCGCGGCATCGGCCTGGCGGAGGGCCTGGCCATCCTGGCCGAGGTGCGCGAGCGCACCGGCCTTCCGGTGCTGACCGATGTCCACACCGCCGAGCAATGCGCCCCCGCCGCCGAGGCGGTGGATGTGCTGCAGATCCCGGCCTTCCTCTCCCGCCAGACCGACCTGCTGCTGGCCGCCGGCGAGACCGGGGCCGCGATCAATGTGAAGAAGGGCCAGTTCCTGGCCCCCTGGGACATGAAGAACGTCGCCGCCAAGATCGCGAGCACGGGCAACCAGCGCATCCTGCTCTGCGAGCGGGGTGCCAGCTTCGGCTACAACACGCTGGTCTCCGACATGCGCTCCCTGCCGATCATGGCCGAGACGGGCTATCCCGTGGTCTATGACGCGACGCATAGCGTCCAGCAGCCGGGCGGGCAGGGCGGTTCCTCGGGCGGGCAGCGGGAATTCGCGCCGGTCCTGGCGCGCGCCGCCGTCGCCGTGGGCGTGGCCGCCGTCTTCATCGAGTGCCACGAGAACCCGGATGCGGCGCCCTCCGACGGGCCGAACATGATCCCGATCCGGGAGATGCCGGCGCTGATCGCCCGCCTCAAGGCCTTCGACCAGCTCTCCAAGGCCGGCTGAGCCTATTCCACCCGCACCCCCGCCTCGCGGATGATGCGCGCCCAGCTCGCCGCATCCCGCGCCTGCAGGGCGGTGAGTTCCTCCGGGCTGGCCGTCGCGGGCTCGAAGGTGAGCTGGGTGAAGCGTTCCCGCACGATCGGGCTGGCGGCGAAGCGCTGCAACTCGGCGTTCAGCCGCGCCGTGATCTCGGGCGGCAGGCCGCGCGGGCCGTAGAGCCCGAACCAGGTTCCGGTGTCGAAGCCCGGTGCCACGGTCTCCGAGAGAGTCGGCACCTGCGGCATGAAGGGCGAACGGCTGCCCCCCGTGACCGCGAGCGCCCGGAGCCGCCCCTCCGTGACATGCGCGGCGACGCCGGGCATCAGCGCCACCACCAGGTCCAGCCGGCCCGCCACCAGCTCCGTCACGGCGGGGCCGAGGCCGCGGAAGGGCACATGCTCCATCTGCGCGCCGGTGATCAGGCGCAGATATTCGCCATAGAGATGCGCCGGCACGCCCACCCCGGCCGAGCCATAGGTCAGCGGCCGCTGCTTCCCCAACGCGACCAGCCCGGCCAGGTCCGTCACCGGCAGGCTGGCCGGCACCGTCACCACGCTGGCCATGCGGGCGGCCAGGCCGATCGGCGTGAAGTCCCGCACCGGATCAAAGCCGGCGCGGGGGTAGAGCGTGGCATTGACCGTCATCACCGTATCAATGGTGACCAGCAGCGTGTGCCCATCCGGCGCGGCCTGGGCCACATGCTGCGCGCCCAGATTGCCGCCCGCCCCGGTGCGGAAATCCGGCACCACGGGCTGGCCCAGGGCCGGGCGCAGATGCTCGCCCAGCAGCCGCGCAATCAGGTCCATCGGGCCGCCCTGCGCGAAGGGCACGACGAGGCGGATGGGCCGGTCCGGCCAGGCGGGTTGCGCGAAGGCCGGGGTGGCGAGCAGGCTGCCCAGCAGGGCACGCCGCGTGGGCTTGTGGCCGTTCATTCGGTTCCTCCGTGATTTTGCGCAGGAGTGTGGCGCGATCCGGCGCAAATGCCAGCAGGAAATCGCCGGGCGTTGCGCGGTGCGCGGCGCGCCGCCAAGCTTGCCGCAACAGCAGGGAAGGACGTGCGGCATGTCGCAGCAGGGCGAGGGCTCCGCGGGGCCACGGATTGGCCTCACCATCCAGGATTCCACCCCGGCCTGGCCGGCACCGCCCCGCCCACCGAAGGGCGCGCCGAACATCCTGCTGATCCTGTTTGACGATGCCGGGTTTTCCGATTTCGGCTGCTACGGCTCGCCCATCCGCACGCCACATATTGACGGGCTGGCGGCGCAGGGGCTGCGCTACACGGGCTTCCACACCACGGCCATGTGCTCGACGACGCGCACCGCGCTGCTGACGGGGCGCAACCATCACTCGGCCGGCGTGGGCAGCCTCGCCAATTTCGACAGCGGCTATCCGGGCTATCGCGGCAAGATCGCGAAGGAGGCCGGCACCCTGGCCGAGATGCTGCGCCCGCATGGCTATCGCAACTACATGCTGGGCAAGTGGCATGTGACGCCGCTGACCGAGAGCGGCAGCACCGGCCCCTTCGATGGCTGGCCGCTGGCCCGCGGCTTTGACCGCTATTACGGATTCATGGATGCGGCGACGGACCAGTACACGCCCGAATTGGTGCGCGACAATTCGCCCATCGCGCCGCCCCGCACGCCGCAGCAGGGCTATCATCTCACCGAGGATCTGGTGGACCAGTCCATCAGCTTCCTCGCCGGCCATGTGGCCGAGCAGCCGGAGACGCCCTGGCTGCTCTGGCTGGCGCTCGGCGCCGTGCATGCGCCCCACCAGGCCCCGGCCGATCTCATCCGCGGCTATGATCCGATGTTCGAGAGGGGGTGGGATGCCGAGCGAGAGGAACGCTTCGCGCGGCAGAAGGCCATGGGCATCGTGCCGCCCGACACCACGCTGCCGCCGCGCAATGCCGATGTCGGCCCCTGGGCGGATTGCGATGCCGATCAGCGGCGCTTCTTCACGCGGCTGCAATCGGCCTTTGCCGGCATGCTGGACCATGCCGACCAGCAGATCGGCCGGCTGCTCGCCTTCCTCGATGAGGCGGGTCTGCGGGAGGACACGCTGGTGCTGGTGCTCTCCGACAATGGCGCGAGCCAGGAGGGCGGGCCGACCGGCGGCGTGAACCTGCTGGGCCCGCGCAACCTGCGCGAGGAGACGATGGCCGAGAAGCTGGCGCGGCTGGAGCAGATCGGGGCACCCGGCACCTATGCGAATTACCCGCTGGGCTGGGCCATGGCGTCGAACACGCCGCTCCGGCGCTACAAGCAGAACACCCATGGCGGCGGCATCCGCGACCCCCTGGTGATGTGCTGGCCCAAGGGCATCCCCGCGCGCGGCGAGTTGCGCCACCAATTCGTCCATGCCTGCGACCTGACGCCGACGCTGCTCGATCTCATCGGCGTCACCCCGCCCGCCACGGTGAATGGCGTGCCGCAAATGCCGCTGGAGGGGGTGAGCTTCAGGCCAAGCCTCACCGACGCCACGGCGCCCTCTAAGCCCGTGCCGCAATATTTCGAGATGTTCGGCCATCGCGGCCTGGTCCATCAGGGCTGGAAGGCCGTCGCCTATCACACGCCCGAAACACCCTTCGAAGATGACCGCTGGGAGCTGTTCCACCTGGAGAGCGACTTTTCCGAAAGCCACGACCTCGCAGAGCAACATCCCGAGAAGCTGCAGGAGTTGATCGCGCTCTGGTGGGAGGAGGCGCGCAAGCACCAGGTGCTGCCGCTGGATGACCGCTTCCGCCAGCGCTTCGCCGAAAATGCCGCGCGGGTGCATGGCGCGCGCAAGCGCTACGTCTTCCACGCCGGCGTCGGCCATGTGCCGACGGAGGTGGCGCCCGATATCCGCAGCCGCAGCTATCGGATTGACGCCCATGCGCGCTTCACCGGAGGGGATCAGGGCGTGCTGATCGCCCATGGCGATGCCACCACCGGCTATGCGCTCTATCTCCGGGACGGGCATCTGGTGCATGACATGAACATCGGCGGCGAGCATGTGATCGTCACCTCGGACCGCCCGGTGCCGGCGGGCGATCACATCGTCAGCCTGCGCGTGCGTCGCCTGACGCGCGAGGCGAAGCCCAGCATCGCCACGGGGCCCGGCCTCAGCGAATTCACGCTGCTGCTGGATGGCGCGCCGGTGGGGAGCATCCAGTCGCGCCTCGGCTTCTTCAACTTCGTTTCCTGGGCGGGGCTGGATGTGGGGTGTGACCGCGGCTCGCCCGTCTCGCATTACGAGCCGCCCTTCCGCTTCACCGGGCAGCTTCGCAAGGTGGTGGTCACCATGGATGACGACCAGGCGCTGGATGGCGATGGCGTGGGCGAAGCGGTGATGGCGCGCGAATAGCGGCGCCTGGCTTGCGTGGCCGCTTCCCGCCGCCCAGCATGCGGGCCGCATTCCAAGGAGCGATTCATGGCCCAGCCGCAAGTGCCCATCGAGGTGGATCCCGAGACCGGGATCTGGACCACCAATGGCCTGCCCATGATGTATCTGCCGCGCCACTTCATGGTGAACATGCAGCAGGCGATCGAGGGCGCCATGGGCGTCGAGGCTTATCGCGCCATCCTCTACAAATCCTGCCATCTCTCGGCGCTGCAATGGTGCCGGGCCGAGGCGAAGACGCATGGCCTGAGCCCGGAGGAGACCTTCCGCCACTACACCCGCCGCATGTCCCAGCGCGGCCATGGCCAGGTGGAGGTGGCGAGCCTCGACATCGCCGCCGGCCGGGCCGAGATGATCGTGCGCCACTCGGCCTATGCGCTGGGCTATGGCGCCGGCGCCGGGCGGCGCGTGTGCTACGTGTTTGAGGGCAGCTTCGCCGGTGGCATGGCCTATGTGCTGGAGGCCTCGGGCCTGAGCGGTGAGCCGCGCTGCGAGGAAATCGCCTGCTTTGCCGAAGGCGCGCCGGAATGCCGCTTCGCCGTCACCCTCGCCTGAGCCCGGAGACGCAACATGCCCCGTATCGCCCCCGCCGCGCTGACCGATCTGGTGGCCGAGATGCTCACCCGCGTCGGCGCCAAGCCCGAGGTGGCGCGACAGGTCGCGCTGGACCTCGTCGAGGCCAATCTCCAGGGCCATGACAGCCACGGGATGCAGCTCGTTCCCCGCTATGTCGAGAACACGGAGAAAGGGCTGATCACGCCCGGCGCCGTGGCCGAGCAGGTGGGCGGCGCCGGTTCGCTCGCCGTCTGGGATGGGCATATGGGCTATGGCCAGTGCATCGGCCGGCAGGTGACGGCCGAGGGCATCGCGGCGGCGCGGGCGCATGGCCTGGCCGCCTTCGGGCTGCGCAACACGCATCATCTGGGCCGGATCGGCGCCTATGCGGAAATGGCGGTGGCGGAGGGGTTGATCGGGCTGTTTTTCGTGAACGCCGTCAGCGGCAAGCCCGTGGTCTCGCCCTTTGGCGGCACGGATGGGCGGATGGGGACCAACCCCATCTGCATCGGCATCCCGAAATCGCCCGACCCCATCATCCTGGATTTCGCCACGAGTGCGATTGCCGTGGGCAAGGTGAAGGTGGCCTTCAACGCCGGCAAGCCAGTGCCGGCGGGCGCGCTGGTGACGCATGAGGGCGAGCCCAGCACGGATGCGGCGGTGATGTATGGCCAGGGGCCGCGCGGCGCGCTGCTCTCCTTCGGCGCGCATAAGGGCTATGGGCTGGCGCTGGTGTGCGAAATCCTGGCCGGTGCGCTGACCGGCGGCGGCACCAACCAGCCGCGGACGCCCAATGATCGCGGCATCGTGAACGGCATGCTGGGCGTGCTGCTGGACCCCGCGCGCCTGGCCGAGAACCCCGGTTTCGCGGCCGAGGTGAATGCGATCTGCGCCCATGTGCAGGCCAGCGCGCCCGGCCGTGTCCTGCTCCCCGGCGACCCCGAGCGCCGCGCCAAGGCGGAGCGCCTGGCCCAGGGCATCCCGCTGGATGACGTGACCTGGGGCGATCTCTCCGCCTGCGCCACGCGGCTCGGCATCCCCGAGGCCAGCATCCGCGCGGCGCTGCTGTGAGCGCTGATCTGGTCCAGCGCCTGCTGGACGGTGTCGCCGAGATCGGCGCCGACGCGCCGGGCATCACGCGCGAGGCCTATGGGCGAGGCGAAAACCTGGCCCATGCGCTGATCGCCGAGGCCGGCGCGGCGCTTGGCATGCAGGCCAGCCTGGATGCCGGCGCGAACCTGAACCTGCGCTGGGCCGCGAAATCCGCTGAGGCGCCGCCCATCCTGATCGGTTCGCATCTCGACAGCGTGGTGCAGGGCGGCAATTTCGACGGCGCGGCGGGCGTCATCGCAGGGCTCGGCGTGGTTCAGGCCCTGCAGGCGCAGGGTGTGGCGCCGAAGCGTGACATCGAGGTGCTGGCGCTGCGCTGCGAGGAGGCGGTGTGGTTCGGCCTCGGCCTGATCGGCAGCCGCTGCCTGCTGGCCCGCCTGCCCGAGGGCGCGCTGGACCTGCGCCATGCCCGCACCGGCCTGACGCTCGCCGAGAGCATCGCGGCCTGCGGCGGCAATCCCGCGCGGCTGCGCGAGGGCACCCCGCTGCGCGACCCCAAGGCGATGGGCGCCTATCTGGAAGCGCATATCGAGCAGGCGCCACAGCTCATCGAGGCCGGCGCGCCACTGGCCATCTGCCTCGCCAATCCGGGCAATGTGCGGCACCCCTTCATCCGCATCGCGGGCGAGGACGCGCATACCGGCCTGCCGCATCGCTTCCGGCGGGATGCGGCGCTGGCGGGCGCCGATTTTTCACTGGCGCTGGAACAGCTCTGGCTGGCCGAGGAAGCGGCGGGGCGGCCCATGGCGGTGACCATCGGGCGCTTCCACACGCCGGCGGCCAAGCACAGCCTCACGGCGGTCTCGGGCGATTTCGAGATGAGCCTCGACCTGCGCGGCTACAGCGCGGATCACCTGGCGGCGCTGGAAGGCGCGCTCCAGCGCATTGCGGCCGAGGTCGCGGCGCGGCGGGGCGTTTCCATCGTGCTGGGGGAGCGGAGCGCCGCGGCGCCCGGCCCGATGGACCCGCGCCTGATCGCCGGGCTTTCCGCCGCCGCGGCGGCCTCTGGCATCGCGGCGCCGCATCTCAACAGCCCGGGCAGCCATGACGCGAACAACTTCGCGGCCTCGGGCGTGCCCACGGCCATGCTGCTGGTGCGCAACCAGAATGGCAGCCACAACCCGCATGAGGCGATGGACACGCCTGACCTCATGGCCGCCATCGCGGTGATGGCCCGGGCGATCGCCGAGAATCACGTTTGACGCGGCCGGCGGCGGGGGCCCATCCTGCCGCCGCCTTGTCCGCCAAACGCATCCGCCTTCTTGACGTCGCCATCGCCGCCGGCGTCGCCCGCTCCACCGCCGGCCTGGCCTTGCGGGGCGCGCCGCGCGTCAGTGAGGCGACGCGCCTCAAGGTGCGCGAGGCCGCCGATACGCTGGGCTATGTGCCCGACCGCCTGGCTGCCCGGCTGCGCGGCGGCCGCTCCGGGAGCGTCGGGCTGCTGGTCGCGGATCTGACCCACCCCTTCCAGGCGCAGCTCATCGCCGCCTTGCAGATGGCGCTCGACGAAGCCGGGATGGCGAGCTTCCTGGCCCATGCCGGCGAAGCCCCCGAGCGCCAGCTCCACATGTTGACCCGGCTGCGCGAGCAGGGGGTGGATGGCGTGGTTGTTTTGCCCGCCGCCGGCAGCCGGCCGGAGTTGCTGGACGCGCTCGATCTCTGGGGCCTGCCCTGGGTGACGCTGCTGCGCGGCTTTCGGCGCGGCCCGCATGTCGGCGTGGATGACCGGGCCGGCCTTGCGCTGGCCACCCGGCACCTGATCGCGGCTGGGCATCGCCGGATTGCCTTCCTGGGCGGGGCGGCGGCGCATTCCGTCACGCTGCGGCGGCGGGCCGGCTATCTCCAGGCCATGCGCGAGGCGGGGCTGCCTCCGCAGATCCTGCCCTGCGGGCCGGAGATCGGCGCCGCGGCCGAGATCGCGGCCGGGCTGTTCCGCGCGCGGCCGACCGCGCTGGCCTGTTGCGACGATGTCATCGCCTTCGGGGCCATGCTTGGGCTCAGCCGGGCCGGGCGGCGGCCGGGTGTGGAGGTGGCGGTGACCGGCTTCGGGGATTTGCCGGGCGCGGCCCATTGGGTGCCGCCCCTGACCAGTCTGCGCGTGGCGCCCGAGGCCCTGGCGGCGGCGACGGCGGGCCTGCTGCTGGATCGGATTGCGGCACCGGAGGCCGCGCCGCGGCGGGTGGTGCTGGCGCCGGAACTGGTGGTTCGGGCGTCGTGTGGGAGTGAAAAAGGGCCTCCGGCGGCTGGGGCCACGGGCCCCAGACCCCTTTAGTTTTGGGGTCCGGGGCCTCTCGGCCCCGGCCGCCGGAGGCCCTTTTTCTTTTCCTCCCGACAGTTTCCACCCCGCGATTTCCCGCTAACCTGATCCCCCAACCGCCCGCCAGGAGCCCTCCGCATGCCCGATGGAAACCCGCCGCAGATCGGCCGCTTCGGCAGCGGCCAGGCCGTGCGCCGCATCGAGGACAAGGCGCTGCTGGCCGGCCAGGGCCAGTTCACCGATGATTTCGCGCCCGCCGGCGTCACGCAGATGGTCTTCCTGCGCTCGCCCCATGCCCATGCGAAGCTGGTTGCCATGGACACCACGGCCGCGTCCGCCATGCCCGGCGTGGTCGCGATCCTCACCGGCGCCGATCTGGTGGCGGCCGGCGTGAAGCCGATGTTCGTCGCACTCCCCTTCAAGCGCCCCGACGGCTCGGCCCTTACCGCCCCGCCGCGCCATTGCCTCGCGGTGGAGGAGGTGCGCTTCGTGGGCGAGCCCGTCGCCGCCATCATCGCCGAAACCGTCGCCCAGGCGCGCGACGCGGCCGAGGCGATCGAGGTTGAATACGAGGAACTGCCGGCGGTGATCGGCCCGGGCAATGCCGCGGCCGATGGCGCGCCGCTGGTCTGGCAGGGGGCGCCGGGCAATCTGGTGGCCGAGAGCCGCTATGGCGACGCCGCCGCCGCCGAGGCCGCCTTCGCCGGCGCCGCCCATGTGGTGGGCCTGGATATCGAGAATCAGCGCCTGGCGCCCGTCTCGATGGAGCCGCGCGTGGCGCTCGGCGAATATGATGGGGAGACGGGCCGCATCACGCTGCGCCTCTCCTGCCAGATGCCCTCCGGCGTGCGGGATGCCATCTGCAAGGAATTGCTCGACATCCCGACCGACAAGCTGCGCGTCCTGGTGGGCGATGTGGGCGGCGGCTTCGGCATGAAGACCGGGCTGAACCCGGAGGAGGGCGTGGTCGCCTATGCGGCGCGCATGCTGGGCCGCCCGGTGAAATGGGCGGCGACCCGGATGGAGGACTTTTTGTCCGCCCTGCATGGCCGCGCCACCGAAAGCCGCGCCGAGATGGCGCTGGACGCCGATGGCAAGATGCTGGCGCTGCGCGTGCGCACGCTGGCCGACATGGGCGCCTATCCGCGCAATGCGAGCGTGGCGATCCAGCTGCTGGTGGGCCCTTGGGTCTCGACCAGCATCTACAACATCACCCTGGTGGATTTCAGCTTCCAGGCGCTGCTGACCAACACGGCGCCGACCGGCCCTTATCGCGGCGCCGGCCGCCCCGAGGCGATCTATCTGCTGGAGCGCCTGTTCGACACCGCCGCCCGCCAGATGGCGCTGGACCCGGCGGAGCTGCGCCGGCGCAACATGATCGCGCCCACGCAGATGCCCTACAAGAACGCCATGGCGATGACCTATGACAGCGGCTCCTTCGAGCGGATCCTGGATCAGGGCCTGGTGCTGGCGGATTGGAACGGCTTCGCCGCCCGCGCCGCCGCTTCCGCCGCGAAGGGCCGCCTCCGCGGCCGCGGCATCGCCACTTTCCTGGAATGGACCGGCGGCAATGTCTTCGAGGAGCGCGTGACCATCGCGGTGAAGGGCGATGGCAGCATCGAGATCTACGCCACCACCCAGGGCATGGGGCAGGGCATCGCCACCAGCTACGCGCAGCTGGCGGTGGACGTCTTTGGTGTGGAGCTGGACCGCATCCAGGTCGTCTTTGGCGATAGCGACCGCGGCAGCGGCTTCGGCTCGGCCGGCTCACGCTCGCTCTTCACCGCCGGCTCGGCCGTGAAGCTCGCCGCCGACAAGACGGTGGATGAGGCGCGGGACATGGCCGCAGAGGCGCTGGAGACTTCGGCGGCGGACATCGAATACCGCGCGGGCGCCTTCACCGTCGCCGGCACGGACCGCGCCATCGGCCTGTTTGAACTCGCCGCGCGCCAGCCCGAGGGGCGCATCTTCATTGACCACACCAGCAGCGTCTCCGGCCCCACCTGGCCCAATGGCTGCCACATCTGCGAGGTTGAGTTGGTCCCCGAGACGGGCGAGGTGGTCATCGCCTCCTACGCCTCGGTCAATGACGCCGGCCGCGTCGTGAACCCGATGATCGTGGAAGGCCAGGTGGTGGGCGGCGCGTTGCAGGGCATCGGCCAGGCGATGTGCGAGCACGTGATCTACGATGCCGAGACCGGCCAGCCCCTGACCGCGAGCTTCATGGATTACTGCCTGCCGCGCGCCGACATGGTGGGCGATTACGCCACCCAGCTCGATACCAGCATCCCCTGCCTGACCAATCCGCTGGGGGTGAAGGGCGTGGGCGAACTCGGCACCATCGGGGCGACGCCGGCCGTGATGAATGCGGTGGCGGATGCGCTGGCGCGCGCCGGGAAGGCCGCGGCTGCCGATACGGTGCGCATGCCGCTCACCGCGCCGCAGATCTGGAGCCTGCTGAACTGATCAGGCGCCCGCGCCTTCCAGCTGGTCCAGGTAAGGGTCCAGCGCCATGGCGAAGCGCACCAATTCGCCGATGAGGCTGACGGCGGTGGACCGGGCCGGGGCCTGGGTTTCCACCGCCACGCGATGATCGGCGGTGAGGCGCAGCCGCCAGCCTTCGGGCATGCGCGCCGGCAGCTCTGCCACGGCGCGGGCGGTGGAGTGCCGATCCGCGCCGGGTTCGGCCGTTGAGGGGATGCGCCCGGCGATGGCGCGCAGGCGCAATCCACCCTCCTGCATCAGCGCCTCGCAGATGCGTCCGCGCCAGGCGAAGCGGATCGCCGGGCTGAGCCCGGGCGCGCGGGGGGAGAGCGTGCCGTCGGGGGCGACGGCGAAGGGACCGAGGGTGATCATGCGACACACAACTTGCCGCGAATGAGTGAACGGAGGATAAACCTCGCGATGTCTCTCGCGAACAGCCTCTCCCTCGTCCTCTCCCCGCCGCACCCGGCCGGGCGTCCCTTCATCTATGCCGGTGCGGGGGTGGCGCTGCTGGGCGGGCTGATCCTCGGCTCCTGGCTCTTCTGGATCGGGGCGGCCTTCACCGCCTTCTGCCTGTATTTCTTCCGCGATCCGAAGCGCGTGCCGCCGGCCCGGCATGACCTCGTCCTGGCGCCCGCCGATGGCAAGGTGGTGCTGGTCGGCCCCGCCATCCCGCCGGCCGAGCTGAACATGGGCGATGCGCCGCGCTGGCGCGTGGCGATCTTCCTGTCGGTGCTGGATGTGCATGTGAACCGCAGCCCGGTGCAGGGCCGGGTGGCGCGGATTTCCTACCGCCACGGCAAGTTCATGGATGCCAGCCTGGAAAAGGCCTCCGAGGAGAATGAGCGCAACGCGCTGCGCTTCGAATTGCCCGATGGGCGGGACCTCGCCTGTGTGCAGATCGCGGGGCTCGTCGCGCGCCGCATCGTCTGCACCGCGCATGAGGGCGACCGGCTGATGGCCGGTGAGCGCTTCGGCATCATCCGTTTCGGCAGCCGCACCGATGTCTATCTGCCGGAGGGCGTGAAGCCGCTGGTCCTGGTGGGCCAGACCATGATCGGCGGGGAATCCATCCTGGCGGAGCTGGCGTGACCACGCGGCCCGGCTTGCGCAGCCGGTTGCGGCGCTTGCAGGGCGCGCGGCCGCGGCCGCGCTATCGCGGGCCTTCCTTCAACCGCCTGATCCCGAACCTGCTGACCATGATGGGGCTTTGTGCCGGCCTGGTCGCGATCCGTTTCGGGCTGGAGGGCCGCTTCGCCCAGGCCGCGGCCTTCATCGTCGCCGCCGGTGTGATCGACGGGCTGGACGGGCGCATCGCGCGTCTGCTCAAGGGCACCTCCCGCTTTGGTGCGGAATTCGACAGCCTGAGCGATTTCCTCTGCTTCGGCGTGGCCCCCGGGCTGATTCTCTATCTTTGGACGCTGCAGAATGCAGGGCCGATCGGCTACATCCCTTGCACCATGTTCGCCGTCTGCAGCGCGCTGCGCCTGGCCCGATTCAACGCGGCCAGCATCGCCGAGCCAGGCGCCGTGCCGGTGCTCAAGCCCGCCTATGCCTACAACTTCTTCACGGGTGTCCCGGCCCCGGCCGGGGCGGGGTTGGCGCTGCTGCCGCTCTTTGCCGCGCTGGCCTTCGGCGAATGGGGCTGGACCGGCTTGGCGGAAGCGATGCGCCACCCGCTCTTCAGCGCGATCATGCTCTTCGTGGTGGGGGGGCTGATGGTCAGCACGCTCCCTTCATGGTCCTTCAAGAATTTCAAGGTGCCGTCGCAGATGGTCCTGCCGCTGCTGCTCGGCACCGGCGCCTATATCGCCTTCCTGGTGACCGAGCCCTGGGCGGCGCTCTCGCTGGGCGGGCTGCTGTATTTCGGGATGCTGTATTTCTCGGCCCGCTCCTTCGCGCGGCTGAAGCGTGAGGCGGAGGCGATGCGCGCGCCGGAGCCCCAGGCCGCCACGCAGCCCGCCTCGTGAGGCTGTCCGGCGTCCGCTTCGCGGCCGGCCCCTTCGCCGGCCTGCCGCAGGGCGCCTTCGGCCTGTGCCTGGACCCCGACGCGCCCAATCGCACGGATGCGGCACTCACCCTGGACATTGTCGATTTCGGCCTGCCCGATCCCGCCGCGCTGCGTGCCACCCTCGATGCGCTGCGGGCCGCCATGGCGGCGCAGCCCGACCGCCTCTTCTACATTGGCTGCCGGGCGGGGCTGGGGCGAACGGGAACGGTGCTGGCCTGCCTGGCCGCCGAGTGCGGCGTGGCGGGCGATCCGGTGGCCTGGGTGCGCGCCGCGCATGATCCGCGCGCGGTGGAGACACCGGCGCAGGAGGAATTCGCCCGCAACTGGCTCAGGAGTGGCAGGTGATCCGCAAGGCATCCCGCAGGGCCTGATCCGAGGCCCGCTGCTGGGTGGTGCCGAGCTGGATGATGATCGTCTGTCGCGGCCGGATGTTGAAGGCATAGACCGCACCCGGCGGCGGCATCAGCAGCGGCAGGGGGAAGTGGTAGGAGAAGCTCCGCGCCCCACCTCCGGCATTATAGACCTGCAGCCGATAGCTGAAGCCACCCACCTCGGGCACGACCACGATAGGCTGGAGCTGGAGGGAACTCGCACTCACGCAATTGCGGTTGGGCTGGGCCCAGGCAAAACGCGGCGTGAGAAGCAGGAGGAGGAAAAGAAGGGGAAGGCGAAGGCGTCTCATCCGCGGATGGTGCCAGAAGGGCCGACGCGATGCCAGAAGGGAGACGGGCCCATCGCCAGTGCGGCGATGGGCCCGCTCATCACGCCTCAGAAGGCGGTGGTGAAGCCGAAGCGGAAGCCCTGGAAGCCGTTATTGCCGTCCATGTAGGTGGCGGTGAAGCGGGTGGGCAGGCTGCCGCCCATCGCGACCACGATGCCGTATTCCTGCCAGTTGTTCACGCGCGAACGGTCACCCGTGACATTGGTCTGCACGAAGGTCAGACCGGCCTGGAGCGGGAGCCCGCCGCGGGTCTGGCCGATCGGCCGGGCGATGGTGAAGCCGTTGCGGTAGAACTGGTTCTGCAGGTTGTAGTTGACCGCGCTGCCACCATAATTGACCTCAAGGGTCTCGTAGTAGGCCATGGTGTTGGTGATGGCGAGCACATAGCTGGCCGGCAGGGCGAAGCGCAGATCGCTGCTGAGCGAGCCACCGATGGCGGCCGATCCGCGGCCATAAGCCTGCGAACCGGCGATGCCCCAACGCATGCCGCCCGTCACGTTCCACTCATAACCGGCGCCGCTCAGCACCCGCTGGCGAACGCCGATGCCCGTCGAACCCTGGAACAGGTCGATGCTGCTGACGCTGACCCAGCTGATGGGCGCATCGAGGAACACCTCGGTCGCGCTGCGGGCGAAGTAGTAGGAGGCGCGCAGCGGCGCCTGGATCTGCTGCGTATCGGCATCACCCCCGGTGGCGAGGTTGACGTTCATGCCGACATTGAAGCGCCAGCCGCCGGCGCGGGGCTGGTTCACCCCGAGCAGCCCGCCCGAAGGAGCGGAGGCCGCCAGATAATCCGCCGCGGCCATGGCCGGGAGGAGGGCGGTCGGGTTGCCGGCCACCGGGTCGGAGGTGGCGGTGGCGACCGCGCTCTGGAGGATGGTCGTCACGGTGAGCGGCGGCGCGTTGCGCACCACGGCGGGCAGGGCGGCCTGGACGGAGGCCGGCAGCTGCGAGACCGGCACACCATTGTTGGGTTGGCCCTGGAAGAAGGCGCGGACGTTGGCCACGGCCGCCGTGCTGGTGTTGTTCGGGAACGCGATGGCCTGCCCGGTGCGCGGATCCTGCACGACGGGGATGGTGGTGCCGGAGGGCACGACCACGTTGAAGGGCGCCCCGTTGAAGTCAACGGTCGACTGAACGGCCGTCCCATCCACGTAGTTCGGGAAGGTCGCGGCGAGGGCCGGCCCGGTCAGCTGTGACAGGGCGGCGTCGAGGCTGTTGAAGCTCAACACCTGCGTCACCCCGCCCACGGTGGCGGTGACTTGGATCAACTGGGCCTGGGCAGCGGGAGCACCCGCCATCGCAGCGACCACGACACTGGCGTAAACGATATTGCGGCGCATCACTCAATCTCCACGAAAAAGGATTTGCACCTTTTTCGAGAGTTGGGTGGCGTTTCGCAATCCATGAATGGGGCATTCGTGCCGTCACTGCCGCAGTGGTGCCGCAGTGTTGCTGAAATGCCACGAAATCCCTGGCTTCCCGATTGAATTCCGTCTCAATTGTCCAGGATCAGGCCCACGGGGACCATGTCGGGAATGACGCGGGTGACAAAGGGCCGGAGCGCCGAATCGGCCGATTCGCGCCCCGCAGGGGGCGGCAAGTCGGCCAGGTAGGGCCGCATCGCCTCGGCCTCCCGGTCCGCTGCGGCGAGGGCGGCCTCGCGCAGGCGGGCGATCCGGCCCATGGCCATGAGCGGTGACAGGGACGTGTAGAGCGGGGAAAGAACTGCCGGAAAATGCGCCAGATGCAAGTACAGCGTCGGGACGATCCCCGGGGCATGCCCGTGCAGCCCGGCCAGTGCCTGCACCTCCCGCCGCGTCTTGGCCGGGAGCTCGGCGAGGCGCGGCAGCGGGGGCGGCGCCGGCAGCATCACGGGTGGCGCGCCTTCCAGCGGGGGCGCCTCACCCCGCTTGCCGCGCAACAGGGCGGTCAGCACCACGAGGTTGCTGAGATTGCCCCGATTGTAGAGCCGCGCCAGCGCCGCCACCTCGCGCCCCATGGCCAGGCTGGGCAGGGGTTCCAGCGCGGCGGCGACGCGGGCCGTCGCGGCCGGCACCAGTGGCATGGCCGGCGCCACGCTGGCCCAGGCCCAGGGGAGCACGCCAGGCAGGGTGGCGAAGTGGCGCCAAATCAGGTTGACCAGCGGAAGGCCATAGGCGCGCCGGAGTTGGCCGTAGATGGCGTCCACCTCCGGCGGCGCATCCGCCTCCCGGATCTCCGCGAGGCTCACTTCCGGCGCTTCTCCACCAGCACGCCGGCGGCGTGCAGCTTGGTGATCTCCTCCTCCGAGAAGCCGAGGCGCGCCAGGACCTCCTGCGTGTGCTGACCAAAGCGCGGCGGGGCGGCGCGGGTGCCGCCGGGCGTGCGGCTCAGCTTGATGGGCGTGCCGAGGCCCACGAAGCCGTCCTTCTCGGTCACCATTTGCCGATGCGCGGTGTGGGCCGCGGCCATCGCCTCATCCACGCCGAGCACGGGGCCGGCGGGGAGACCCGCCGCCAGCATGCGCTGGCAGAGGTCATGGCCGTCTTCCCCGGCAAAGCGCGCATTAAGGATTTCCGTCAGGGCCCCCTTGTTGATCACGCGCTGGCCATTGGTGGCGAAGCGCGGATCCGTGCCCAGGCCGTCCAGGCCGAGAAAGGCGCAGAATTTGCGGAAGGTCGGGTCATTGCCGCAGCCCACGAAGATTTCGCAGGTCTTCGTCGTGAACTTGGCATAGGGGGCGAGGTTCGGGTGGGGATTGCCGGTGGCAATGGGCCGCTTGCCGTTGAGGAAGAAATTGGCGGCATGCGGGTGCAGCAGCGCCATGCCGCAATCATGCAGCGTCATGTCGCAATACTGGCCGCGGCCGGATTTCTCGCGCTCGACGACGGCCATCAGGATGGCGATGGCGCTGAACAGCCCGGTCGCGATGTCCACGATGGGGGTGCCAAGCCGCGTCGGCCCGGAATCGGCGGTCCCATTGATGGACATGAGGCCCACCATGGCCTGCAGGATGGCGTCATAGCCCGGGAAGCCGCCCAGCGGCCCGGTGCCGCCAAAGCCCGAGACGCGGCAATGGATCAGGCGGGGGAAGCGCTTGGAGAGCACCTCCTCAAAGCCCAGGCCCCATTTCTCCATGCTGCCCGGCTTGAAGTTCTCGACCAGGATGTCGGCGCCTTCCAGCAGGCGCAGCAGCACCTCGCGCCCCTCGGGCTTGCTGAGATCGAGCCCGACGGAGCGCTTGTTGCGGTTCACCCCGACGAAATAGCTGGCATCGCCGTCTTCGTTGAAAGGCGGGCCCCAGTCGCGCACCTCATCGCCCTGGGGCGGTTCGAGTTTGATGACTTCGGCGCCGTGGTCGCTCAGGATCATGGTGCAATAGGGGCCGCCCAGCACGCGGGTCAGGTCCACCACGCGCAGGCCGGAGAGGGCGCCAGGGCCGGTGGCGTTGCCCGCCCCTGCGGGCACGGTGGCGGTGTGGGATGGCATATCCATCGCGATTCATCTCCCTGTCGCGGCCGCAAGATGGGCCAGCGGCGTGATTTTGTCGAACCTGCGGGGAATGCACGCATAGGTTGAAAGTTGAGGGAAGGTTAACTAACTTCCGCTCGCGGCTCCGACAACGCTCCCATTCAGGGAAGGGGCGGGGGCCGCGGCCTGGCAATCGGAGGAACGAGATGAAACGGCGTGTTTTCGCTTCGGCGGCGGTTGCGGCAGGGCTTCTGCCGCGGATGGCTTCGGCCCAGACGGCCCCGGCCACCTTCCAGGCGGCGGGGGATCCGCCGCTCAACCTCACCTACCGCCAGGTCGCCGTGGCCGAGGGGCTGGAGCATCCCTGGTCCATCGCCTGGCTGCCGGATGGCACCGCCCTGGTGACCGAGCGCCCGGGCCGGCTGCGCGCCATCCGCGGCGGGCGGCTGGACCCCACGCCGATTTCCGGCACGCCCCCCGTGCTGGTGGCGGCGGAGCGCGGGCTGGTCTTCCAATCCGGCCTTTTCGAGGTCTCGCCGCATCCGAATTTCGCGCAGAACCGGCTGATCTATCTGAGCTACGCCCATGGCACGCCGCAGGACAACCGCCTGCGCCTGGCCCGCGCCACGCTGGACGGCAATGCGCTGACCAACCTGCAGGTCATCTTCGAGGTCAGCCAGGGCAAGCCCGATTTCCAGCATTATGGCGGCAAGATCCTCTGGCTGCCCGATGGCACGCTGCTGCTGAGCGTGGGCGATGGCGGCAATCCGCCCGTCGCCATCGAGGGCGGGCTGGCCCGCCTGCAGGCGCAGCGGGTGGAGAGCCATATCGGCAAGATCCTCCGCCTGCGGGATGACGGCACCGCGCCGCCGGACAACCCCTTCGTCGGCCGCGCCGGCGCACGGCCCGAGGTGTTCAGCCTGGGCCATCGCCACATCCAGGGCCTGGCGCGCCACCCGGATGGCCGGATCTTCGCGACCGAGCACGGGCCGCTCGGCGGCGATGAGCTGAACCTGATCCGCCCCGGCCAGAATTACGGCTGGCCGCAGGTGGGTTGGGGCCGCGATTACGCGGGGGGCACGCCGGTCGGCACCGGGCAGCGCTCGGGCGCGGGCTTCGTGGATCCGGTGCTGGTCTGGTATCCCTCGGTCATCGGCGCCTCGGGGCTGATGATCTACACGGGCGACCGCTTCCCCGCCTGGCGCGGCTCGATCTTCGCCGGCGGCCTGGCCACCCAGGATGTGCGGCGCACGGTGCTCGGTGCCAATGGCGAGGTCACGCTGCATGAGAGCCTGCGCATCGGCCAGCGCGTGCGTGATGTGCGCCAGGGGCCGGATGGCCTGGTCTATGTGCTGACGGACGAGATCCATGGCCGGGTCTTCCGGCTGGAGCCCGCCACCTAGGCAGACGCGGCTCAGATGGGCGGCATGGGCGTGGGCAGGGTTGGTCGCCTTGCCCAGTCCAGCGCCGCCTCCAGCCGGTCATCGCCCCAGAAGAGTTCCTCGCCCACCACGAAGCTGGGCGAGCCGAAAATCCCGACCTGCCGGGCGGCATCGGTTTCCGCCTCGATGCGGGCCAGGTTTTCCGGCGCTTCGGCGCGGGCCAGGATGGCGCTGGCGTCCCGGCCCAGCCGCCCGATGACCTGGGCGGTGTGGCCGCCCACGCCCGGCGACCGGTGATGGGTGAACCAATCCTCGAAGCTGGCGCGGGCGAATTCCGGGCCCCAGCCCTCGGCGGCGGCGAGGGTGGCGACCCGCAGCGCCTCCAGGTTCCGGTCCACCGGGTGTTCGGGCGGGCCGTTCCAATCCAGGCCGTGCAGCGCCGCGCGGCGCTCGATGTCGCGCCACATGTATCGGTATTTCAGCGGTTTGCCCTGCAGGAAGCGGTTGTCCATCTCCTGCATGATGGCGCGCACATTGAAGGGCCGCCACCGCACCGGCACGCCGCGCAGCGCGGCCAGCGCCTCGATGCGCATGACGCTGAGCCAGGTGTAGGTGCTGCCCGGGAAGAAGAAGAACTCCATGCTCGGCGCTCCCTTGCCGGGGCGCGAGCTTAGGTCAGGCCGGGGCGCCTTGCATGAATTTTGCGCGGCTGACGACCGCCGTTCCCACCAGCATGTGGCGGGTGACGAGCGGGATCAGTTCCTCGATCGGCCGCTCCGCCGCGCCTTCCGGCGCCATGGGCAGCACGAGGTAGCGCATGTCGGCGTTGGAATCATGCACCCGGACTTCCACCTCGGCCGGCAGCTCGAGCCCGAATTCGGCCAGCACCTGGCGCGGCTCGCGCACCGTGCGGGCGCGGTAATTCTTTGAGATGTACCACCAGGGCGGCTGTCCCAGCAGCGAGCGCGGGTAGCAGGAGCACAGCGTGCAGACGATGACATTGTGCAGCGCGGGCGTGTTGCGCACGACGATCAGCTTGGCTTCCTTGATCTTGAAGCCAAGCTCCGCCGCCGCCTTGGAGCCATCCTCCACCAGGCGCTGCGCATAGGCCTCGTCGCGCCAGGCCTGGGCCACGATGCGAGCGCCCCAGGTGATGTTGGGCGCCTCCAGCGCCGCGATCACGCGATCCGTGTCGCCCTGCGCGAGAAGCTGCTTCTCCAGCAGGATCTTGTGCAGCGCCTCGGTCATCAGCGCGTAGTAGTCGGCGCCGTGATGGCCCTCGACCACGGGGCGGTTCGGGTCCACCGCATCGGCGGAAAAGCGGGTGGGCGGGGTGGTGGAGGGGATGGGCATCAGGCGGGTGCCAGCCAATGTTCGTAGACTTCGATTTCCAGCGTGTCATGCGCAGGGCCCGCGTAGTCGGGCCAGAGCTGCTCCTGCCGGAACTGCACGCGGTAGAGCTCCACCGGCGGCAGGCCGGGGCGGCCATGGCCAAGCTCCTCGGGGTTCGGATAGGCGCCGCAATGCCGCTCCACCACACCGGTCTTGTGGCGGATGAAGAAGGGGATGCGCACATGGCCGGGCTTGTGCAGATCGAGCACCCGCACCGTGTCCCCGGGCTGGAAGCGGGGCATCAGCTGGCCTCCGTCACCGTCTTGGCCGCATGGTCCACGCGCTGGCCGCGGGCGGCTGCGAGGGCCTCCATGCGGGCCAGCACCTCGGCGCGGCTCACCAGGTTTTTCTCGTCCAGCAGCAGGGTCAGCGCCTCGGCGCGGCGTTCGTAGAAGCCGAGCGTCTCGTAGAGCGGCTCGCCGAAGCTTTCGAAGGCGCGGCGGATTTCGTCGAGCGAGACGCAGCGATCCTTCTGCTCCAGCGCGCCGCGCATGGCTTCGGAAAGCTTCTGCCAGGGGGCAAAGGGGTGCTCATCCTGCTGGATGGGGCCGCCGGGCAGGCCGCCGATATCGTGATATCCGCGATAGGGTGGTTCGCTCATCTGGCTTCCCCGAACGGCGTGCTGGAACGCCGCCAGCGCTGCACCCTTGATGCGCACGAATTCCGCGCCGGTCAATCTCGCCAGCCCGCGCTGCCGGGCGGTTCCATCGCAGTCGGGCCCGCACCGGCTTGCAGGGCAGGAAGCCTCGCCTATCCTGAGGGCTCACGAGAGGGGCTGAGCATGGCGCAGGTGGATACGGACCGGTTCATCCGGGATCTGAACGAGCTTCGGAAGATCGGCGAATACAAGACCGGCGTGCACCGCCCGACCTTCTCGCCCGAGGATATGGAAAGCCGCCGCTGGCTGATGGAGCGCATGCGCGAATGCGGGCTTGAGGCCTCGATCGACGGCATCGGCAATGTCTTCGGCCGCCATCCGGGGCCTGGCCCGCATCTGCTCGTCGGCAGCCATATCGAGAGCCAGAACCAGGCCGGCTGGCTAGATGGCGCGCTGGGCGTCATGGCCGGCGTGGCGCTGGCCCGCGCGGGCCTGCCGGTGGATGTCGTCGCCTTCTCCGATGAGGAAGGGCATTACGGCAGCTTCATCGGCAGCCGCTCGCTGATCGGCCTGCTGGAGGAGAGCGAGATCGACACGCTCACCAACCGCTACCACGGCAAGCCGCTGCGCCAGGCGCTGAAGGAGGCCGGGCTGGAAGGCCTGCCGCGCCCGCGCCTGGACCCCGCCCGCTACAAGGGCTTCTTCGAGATGCATATCGAGCAGGGCACCCAGCTCGAATCGCAGAATCTCCGCGCCGGCGTCGTCACCGGCATCGTCGCCATCTGGCAGTTCCGCATCGTGATCGAGGGCATGCAGGACCATGCCGGCGGCACCACCA
>JAIYDS010000203.1 GCA_027487385.1 Acetobacteraceae bacterium
ATGGAAGTCGGCACCCAGGCCTTCGCCCAGGCCGTGGGCCGCGTGGCCGCCATCTCCTCCGAGCGGTCGCGCCCGGTGAAGCTCAGCATCTCCAGCGACAACCTCCTCCTCACCGCCTCCTCCGCCGAGCAGGGCGAGGCGCGCGAGGAACTGGACGAGGGCCTGGTCACCTACGGCTCCTCGCCCATCGAGATCGGCTTCCAGGCGCGCTACCTGAACGACATCACCAAACAGGTGGGCGAGACGCTGCGCTTCAAATTCTCGGATGGCAGCGCCCCCACCGTGGTGCAGGACGCCGCCGATGACGACGCGCTCTACGTCCTCATGCCGATGCGGGTCTGACGGATCAGGGCCGGCGAGGGGCTCTGCCCCTCGCGCTCCCCGCCGAGGGCCCAGGCCCTCGGAACCCGTTTTGGTGGGGATGGGGGAGAGGGGCATGGCTGAACCGCTGACCCAACGCCCGCTCCACGCCCCTCTCCCCCATCCCCACAATGGGTTTCCAAAGGCCTCTCGGCCTTTGGTGGGGGGTGCGGGGGGCAAAGCCCCCTGCCGTCCATGCTCCGCCTGACCCGCCTCCGCCTGACGCGATATCGCTCCTATGCCACGGCAGAGTTGCGTTTTGGCGCGCCCATGGTGGTGTTCACCGGCCCCAATGGCGCGGGCAAGACCAATCTGCTGGAGGCGATCAGCCTGCTGGGCCCGGGGCGCGGCTTGCGGGGGGCGAAGATCAGCGACGTGGCGGCGGGCGGTGCCGCGCCCTGGAGTGTCTCCGGCCATTTCGACGATGGGCTGGGCGGGTTTGAAATCGGCACGGGCAGCCTGGAGGAGGGGAGTGCCGAGCGCCGCGCCTTCCGGCTGGATGGCGCGAAGATCCGCGCCCAGGCCGATCTGGCCGAGCGTGTGGCGGCGGTCTGGATCACGCCGCAGATGGACCGGCTCTTCCAGGAAAGTGCAGGGGGGCGGCGGCGCTTCCTGGACCGCCTGGCCATGGCGCTGGAGCCGCATCTGGCGCGCGAGGTGACGGCCTATGAATCGGCCATGGCCGGCCGCAACCGGCTTTTGCAGAAGGGCCGGGCCGAGCCCGCCTGGCTGGCCGGGCTGGAGGATGCGATGGCGCGGCATGGCATTGCCATCGCGGCCTCGCGAAGGGCCCTTGTGGCGCGGCTGAATGCGGCGATGCGTGAGGTGGGGGAAGGGGAGTTCCCGGCCGCCATCCTGGCCCTGCAATGCCCCGCGGCCTCCCTGCTGGAGGAGATGCCAGCCTTGGCGGCCGAGGAGGCCCTGCGCGCCTCCTGGGCGGCCGCGCGGCCGCGCGATGCGGCGGCGGGCGCCACGCTGAGCGGGCCGCACCGGGCCGATCTGCTTTTCACCCATGCGGCCAAGGCCATGCCGGCGGGGCTGTGTTCCACCGGCGAGCAGAAGGCGCTGCTGATCTCCACGGTGCTGGCCCATGCCGGGCTGATCGCAGCCGCGCGCGGCTTCGCGCCCCTGCTGCTGCTGGACGAGGTGGCCGCCCATCTGGACGAGGCGCGGCGCGGGGCGCTGTTTGAGGCTCTGGCGGCGCTGCCCGCCCAGAGCTTCCTGACGGGCACCGATTCCGAGGTTTTCACCCCACTCGCGGGCCGCGCCGAACACTGGCGCATCACCCCGGGTGCCGCGCAACCGTCGCCCCTCGCCCTGGACGCGTAAATCGGGCATAAACCTGAGGTCTTTCCAGAGGTTTTGTGATTCCCGATGAGCAGCGATTCCCCCAGCGGTGATGAACCCCTGAACCAGGTTTCCGACGCCGACTACACCGGCGCCTCGATCACCGTGCTGCGCGGCCTGGAGGCGGTGCGCAAGCGGCCGGGCATGTATATCGGCGACACGGATGACGGCTCGGGCCTGCACCACATGGCCTTCGAAATCATCGACAATTCGGTGGACGAAGCCCAGGCCGGCTATGCCAGCCGTGTGGATGTCGTGCTGAACGGCGATGGCAGTGTGAGCGTGACCGATGATGGCCGCGGCATTCCGGTGGACATCCACGCCGAGGAGGGCATTTCGGCGGCAGAAGTCGTGCTGACGCGGCTGCATGCCGGCGGCAAGTTCAACCAGAATTCCTACAAGGTCTCGGGCGGCTTGCACGGCGTGGGGGCGGCCGTGGTGAACGCGCTCAGCGAATGGATGGAAGTGCGCATCTGGCGCGGCGGGATCGAGCACTTCATCCGCTTCGAACATGGCGACACGGTGCAGCCGCTGAAGATCATCGGCCCGTCCAGTCATCCGCAGGGCACGCAGGTGACGTTCAAGCCCTCGGCCGGGACCTTCACCCAGGTCGAGTATGATTTCCACATCCTGGAGCGCCGGCTGCGCGAATTGGCCTTCCTCAATTCCGGCCTGGCCATCACCATCCGCGATGACCGGCATGTGCCGGCGCAGGTGGCGGAATTCAAATTCGATGGTGGTCTGGTCGCCTTCGTCGAATGGCTGGACAAGGGCAAGGAGCCGATCTTCAAGCCGCCCATCAGCGTCATCGCCAAGGAAGGCGACGGCATCCGCGTGGAACTCGCGATGTGGTGGACCAATTCCCCGCGCGAGGTGATGCTCTGCTTCACCAACAACATCCCGCAGCGCGATGGCGGTTCGCACCAGGCGGGCTTCCGCCAGGCGCTGACGCGCATCGTCTCCAAATACGCCGAGGATCTGGCGAAGAAGGAGAAGATCGAGCTGGTCGGCGACGACATGCGCGAAGGGCTGACCTGCGTGCTCTCGGTGAAGGTGCCGGACCCGAAATTCAGCTCGCAGACCAAGGACAAGCTGGTCTCCTCCGAGGTGCAGCCGGTGGTGCACATGGCGGTGGCGGATGCGCTGGCGCATTGGTTCGAGACGCATCCGAAGGAGGCGAAGCTCGTCCTCGACCAGGTCGTGCTCTCGGCCGTGGCGCGCAAGGCGGCGCAGCTGGCGCGTGAGAAGGTAGGGCGCAAGAACGCGCTGGATATCTCGACGCTGCCGGGCAAGCTCGCCGATTGCCAGGAGAAGGACCCCGCCAAGAGCGAGCTTTTCATCGTCGAGGGTGACAGCGCCGGCGGCTCCGCCAAGCAGGGGCGCAACCGCGCCAACCAGGCCATTCTGCCGCTCAAGGGCAAGATCCTGAATGTGGAGCGGGCGCGCATCGACAAGATGCTGGCGAGTGCGGAAATCGGCACGCTGATCACGGCATTGGGCACCGGCATCGGCACGGGCGAGCCGGCGCGCGGCGGATTTTCCGCCGACAAGCTGCGCTACCACAAGATCATCATCATGACGGACGCCGATGTGGATGGCTCCCACATCCGCACCCTGCTGCTGACCTTCTTCTTCCGCCAGATGCCGGAACTGATCGAGCGCGGGCACCTGTATATCGCCCAGCCGCCGCTCTACCGCGCGAAACGTGGCAGCGATGAGCGCTACCTGAAGGATGACCGCGCGCTCGAGGATTACCTGATCGAGAAGGCGACCAGCAACGCGAAAATCACGCTGGCCGATGGCCGCGTGGCCGTGGAAGCCGAGCTGGCCGAGGTGGTGGAAAGCCTGCGCCAGACCACCTCGCGCATCCGTCGCCTGGCCGCCGGCGTGCCGGTGGAGATCGTGGAGCAGGCGGCCATGGCCGGCATCCTCACGCCCGACACGCAGCGCGCGCTGGAAGGGGCAGGGGATTTCGTGGCGCGCCTCGATGCCATGGCCCCCCCCTCGGAGCGCGGCTGGAAGGCGAGCGTGGATGACGCCGGGATTCACATGCACCGCATGGTGCGCGGCGTGGCCGAGCGGCACACGCTGACGGCCGCCGCGCTGCGCAGCACCGAGGCGCGCTGGCTGGATGAGCGGCGCGGCAAGCTGCGCAGCGAATTCGAAGCCGGCGCCAAGCTCGCCTTCGACGGCAATGAGGCTGCGGTGCGCGGCCCGCTCGCGGCCTTCGACCGCATCCTGGCGCAGGGAAGGCGCGGCCTCTCCTTCCAGCGATTCAAGGGGCTGGGCGAGATGAACCCCGACCAGCTCTGGAAGACCACGCTGGACCCCGCGGTGCGCACCCTGCTTCAGGTTCGCGTGGATGACGCGGAGGATGCCGAGAGCGTCTTCTCCACGCTGATGGGCGATGTGGTGGAACCGCGACGCGACTTCATCGTGGGCAATGCCCTCAAGGTCGCGAATCTGGACGTCTGATGGACCAGCGCATCGCAGCACTTCGGCGCGTCATCGCCGATCTCGGCTCCAAGCTGGAGCTGGATCTCGCCGTTCGCCTCTGGGATGGCGAGGCCGTGCCGCTGGGCTCACGCTGGAGCGGGGACCTGGCCATCGCCATCAACGACCCGGCGGCCATCACACGCCTGCTGCGCAAGCCCAGGACGCCGACCCTCTTCGACCTGATGGCCGAGGGGAAGATCGACCTGGAAGGCGGCAGCCTGCTGGCCTTCGCCGATCGCATCGGCACGCGGCGGACGCGCGGACTCATCAAGCAGATCGACAAGTTCGGGGCCTTCCGTGCCCTGCTGCCCTTCCTCTTCGGCCCGGGCACCCCCGATCCCAGCCATGCCTATGCCGGCGCGCAGACCGCCCGCTTTGAGGCGGGGCGCGATGACACGGCGCTGATCCAGTTCCACTACGATCTATCGAACGAGTTCTACGCGCTCTTTCTCGACCCCGAGATGGTCTATACCTGCGCCTACTTCCCCAACGGCAATGACACCATCGCCGAGGCGCAGCAGGCCAAGCTCGACATGATCTGCCGCAAGCTGCGCCTGCAGCCGGGCGACCGCATGCTGGATATCGGCTGCGGCTGGGGCGGCCTGGTGTGCCACGCGGCGCAGCATTACGGCGCCAAGACGCATGGCGTGACGCTCAGCCAGGCGCAGTATGATTTCGCGGTGGCCAAGGTGAAGCGGCTCGGCCTTGAGGATCGCGTGACCATCGAACTGCGGGATTTCCGCAGCCTGGAGGGGATGGAGTTCGACAAGATCGCCTCCATCGGGATGTATGAGGCGATCGGCCTCGACAACCGCGAAGGCTATTTCCGCCAGATCCGCAACCTGCTGCGGCCGCGCGGCATCTACCTGCACCACGCCATCGCCCGTCCGATGAAGAAGAATGAGCGCGAGTTCCGCAAGAAGCGGCCCGAATTCGCCGCGCTGGTGAACTACATCTTCCCGGGCGGCGAGCTGGACCACATCGGCGGCAGCACGGATTCGATGGAGCGCAACGGCTTCGAAATCCACGACACCGAGAATTGGCGCGAGCATTACGGCCGCACCTGCCGCATCTGGACGGAGCGCCTCTACGCCAACCGCGCCCTGGCCGAGGCCGAGGTGGGCGCCGCCAAGACGCGCATCTGGCTGCTCTACCTGGCCGGCTGCGCCCTGGCCTTCGAGCGCGGCACGGTCTGCATCTTCCAGACGGTGGCGACCAAACGGACGCGCGGCCCATCGGGCCTGCCACTCACGCGGGCGGATCTCTACCCGCCGCCCAAGGCCTGACCGCGCCGCTTCACCTTGTCTTAAGGCCGGCCGGTTAGCTTCAGGGACCCTCAAAAAAGGATGGTCCCTGTGAAAAAGCTGAAATTGGTTCTGGCCTTCGTGGTGAGCTTTTCGTTCTTGCCTCTCACCGCAATTCAGGCGGAGCGAAGCCCGGTTTTTGGCAGCGCGACGGTGCAAGCCATGTCCCTGGATGCGTCGCGTGACATAACTGCGCGCGGAGCCTGGGCTGATTATTTTGGAAATCTGGTAATTTCCTACGCGTACAGTGCCTATATTTATGCCTTCTACGCCAGGTATTATGGTGGCTCGAATACGCCGACCGAAAAGGCCTGGTATGATGCGGCCGGTCTGTACGCTTATCACGCTTACATCTACAGCCTCTACGCCTCGGCCTATTCCGCGGCCGGCATCTAGCCGCCGATGTTCCGCGACAGACAAAAAGTCTGCGCTCCCTGGCCTCGCCCCCCCGCTGGGGTCCTCGGCCTGGGTCTCGCCGGGGCGGCGCTGCTGGCCGCCCCCATCGCCCCGGCTCGTGCGCAAAGCACCCCGGCCCCGGCCACCGAGGCGCAGTTGCTTGAGCGCATCCGCTTGCTCGAACGCCGCCTGGAGCAGCTGGAGCGCGGGTCGCAAGTGGCGCGGCGGACGCGCGCCGCGCCAGTCTCCGCAAGCCCGCCGCCCGTGCCTCCGGCCCCGCCTGTCGCGGCTGCCATTCCCCCGCCCAGACCCGCCGAGCGGGTGCGCGATCCGCAGGACCCGGAGATCCCTCAGGAGGCCTTCATCTTCCGCGACCAAGCCGTCACGCTTCGCCCAGGGCGCGTCGAGGCTTCGCTCGACCTTGGCTATTTGCGGGACCGCCGCACCGTATCCAGCGATCGCAGCGCCTCGGCGGTGCTGACCGGACGCATCGGCCTGCTCGACGGGGTCGAGGCCTCCGTCGCCGTGCCGTTCTTCCAGTCCACGCGCACCTTCGAACGCTCGATCGGGGGCATCTCCGACCGCGAGACAAGGGGCATCGGCGATGTCGCGGCGCAGGTGAACATGCTCGGCTGGGGGGAGCGTCCCTCCTGGCCGGGGGCCGTCTTCACCGCGGCCGTGGTCACGCCGACCGGGCCTTCCCCCTTCATCAACCCGATCCGCGGCCTGAACCCCGAGCAGATCCCGGTGGACATCACCCAGCTCATTTCCACACGAGGCACCTGGGCCCTGCGGGCCGGCGTCCAGTTCTTCAAGACGGTGGATCCTCTGGTGCTGTTCGGTGGAGCCTCCTACGAATACGCCTTCCCGCTGGACCAGTCCGGGATCACCTTCCAGCCGGGCCGGCGCTTCAACTACAATGCGGGCTTCAGCTTTGCCCTGAGCGAGCGCTCCACCCTCGGCTTCACCTTCATCGGCAGCTACACCTCCGCGCTGCGGGCCAACGCCATCACCTATCGCAACACCGCGTCCGAGTCGGCGGTGCTGCGCCTCTCCCTGGTCCAGAGGCTGGGCCGCAATTTCTGGATGGAGCCGGCCCTGGCCTTCGGCCTCGTCGCCGACAGCCCCAATCTCCAGCTCGGCCTCGGCCTGCGCTACAGGTTCTGATCCATGCCCCTGACCCGCCGTGCCCTGCCGGGCCTTCTCTTGCTGCCCGCCACGCCCGCCCTCGCCACCGAGCCGCTGATGCGCCGCCCGCAATCCTGGCAGGAGCGCCGCTTCGCCCATGTCGTCCGCCAGGTGCTGGAATTCTCCTGCGGCAGTGCCTCCCTCGCCACGCTGCTGAGCTTCTACCTGGGCCGCCCCACCACGGAGGGCGAGGTCATCACCCTCCTGCGCCAGCGCTACCCCGGCGAGGAGGCCTGGCGAAGCAAGCAGCAGCAGGGCTTCTCCTTCGAGGATCTCATCTTCGCTGCCGACCGCCTGGGCTTCGCCGCGCAGGCCGCCCGCATCGAGGTGCGGCAACTGCCGCAGATCGCGGGCCCTGTGATCATCCACCTCGACAAGGGCCCCTGGCAGCACTTCTCCGTGCTCCGGGCCTCCCGCGAGGGGTTCCATTATCTGGCCGACCCGATTCATGGCCAAGTGACCATGCTGGATGGCGAGTTCCGCCGCGAGTTCACAGGCGCGGTCCTGGCCGTCTGGCGCCGCGGGCAGGGCTTGCCTGCCACCTCGCCGCTGCAGGCCGTGCGGGATGGCGTCTCGGTCGAGCGCACCGTCTCCCGCGCCATCCAGACCGCCGTGCCGCCGGCTGGCTTGCCCATCCCCTTCTGAGATGACCCGCATCCTGGCCCGCACCGGCCTCGCGCTGCTCGCCCTCGGCACAGAGCCCGCCTGGGCCGACCCCCGCTGCGCCCGCCTCGGCCAGCCGGCCTACAGCGCCACACGCCTGATCTCCACCGACGGCGCCCCCGCCACCGCGACACGCGTCATCCTGGACGGCGCCCGCCAACGCATCGAGGCCAGCGCCCCGGGCGAGGGCCGGCTGGTCACCCTCATCACGCCCGAGCTGCACGCCATCTTCCTCACGACGGCCGAGCCGCCGGTGGCGCTCCGTCTCGCCCCGCCCGCCCCGCCGCGCCCCGAGCCCGGGACCCACCGCCTGCGGGAGGAACGCAGCCGCGCCGGCACCACCTTCATCGTCGAGCTGCGCGGTGCCAGCGGCCAGTGGCACGCGGTGGAGCGCAACCTCTGCCGCCGCGATGGCGTCCTGCTCGAAGCCTGGCAGTGGTGGCCAGAAGCCCAGGGGGCCCGCGTGGTGGAGACCCGCCAGAGCAACATCCGCCTGACCCGGCCAGACCCCGCCCTGTTCCGCCTGCCCCATGGATTCAGGCTGGTGGAACCGCCCCCCAGCCCGCGGCCGTAGCGCCGATCCGAAGACCCGCGCTCCGGCCCGCGCGATCAATCCGCGAACTGCCCCGCCGCCTGGATGACCGGGCGCCACCGCGCCACATCGGCCGTCCAGAAGGCCCGGTGAGCCGCCGGCGTCGCCTTCTCCTGCGGCACCGGCTCGGTGCCGAGATCCGCAAAGCGCCGCACCAGCCCCGGATCCCGCAGCGCCACCTGCAGCGAGCGGGACAGCCGCGCCACCAGCTCCGGATTCGTGCCGCGCGGCGCGTAGAGCCCGTGCCACACGCTCACCTCGAAGCCGGGCATGCCCGCCTCGCTCGCCGTCGGAAGATCAGGCAGGGAGGCGACGCGCGTGTTCGTCGTCACCGCGAAGGCCTTGATGGTGCCGGCCCGGATGTGCTCGGTCGTGTTCGTCGTCTGGTCGCACATCAGGTCCACCGTGCCGGCCACCAGGTCATTCATCGCCGGGCCCGTGCCGCGGTAGGGCACCGTGGTCAGCGGCACGTTCATCGCCTGCTGGAACAGCAGCCCGCAGAGGTGCGACGCCGCGCCCACGCCCGCATTGGCCAGGTTGATCCGGTCCCGGTCGCGCCGCACCAGCGCCACCAGCTCGGCCAGGTTGTTCGCCGCGATGTTGCGCTTGCCCACGATCGTCATCGGCACTTCGGTGATCATGCCGATCGTCTCGAAGGCGTTGATCGGGTCATAGGCCAGGCGGCGATACAGCGTCGGGATCGTGCTCATCCCGATGTGGTGCACCAGCAGCGTGTAGCCATCCGGCCGGGCCGCGGCGAGGCGCTGCGCGCCCAGCGTGCCGCCCGCGCCGCCCACATTCTCCACCACCACGGATTGGCCGAGGTCCCGGCCCATCGCCTCGCCCAGCAGGCGGGCCACCGTGTCGGTCGGGCCGCCGGCCGCGAAGGGGACGATGATGGTGATGGGGCGCGTCGGATAGGCCTGGGCCGAAGCCAGGGCGGGAAGGGCCAGGCCGGCGGCAACAAGGGCCGGCAGCTGGCGCCGGGTCAAACGGGGCATGCGATCCTCCTCGGGGAATTCTTGGCGAAGCCTTGAAGTGATAACCTCTTCGTCATCTTCCACCGAATTTGCAATCGCAAACCGACTGGTCTCAGGCGGCGGGATTGGTTATCGGCCATGCATGAAACGCAGTGCGCCCCCATGCCCGTGACCGCCATGGAATTGCTGCAACGCGGGATCGCCCGGCACCGCGAAGGACGGGTGGAGGAGGCCGCGAGCCTCTACCGCCGCGCCCTGCGCCTCTCGCCCGGCAATCCGGATGCGGAAAACCTGCTGGGCGTCATCGCCCGCCAGAAGGGGGATTTGCCCGCGGCGCTGGCCCATGCCGCCCGCGCCGTGGCGGCCGGGCCCGATGTGGCCGCCTACCTGGCCAACCAGGGCGCCGCCCTGGCCGAGGCCGGGCAGCTGGCCGAGGGCCTGGCCGCCCTCAGCCGCGCCGCGCTGCTTGACCCCACGGACCTCATCACCCAGCGCAATCTGGGCCTGGCGCTGACCGCCGCCGGCCAGCCGCAAGCCGCCCTCGAACCGCTGCGCCGGGCCACCAGCCAGCCGCCTGTGGCGCCCGAGGCCTGGCTCGCCCTGGCCCATGCGGCGCGCGAGGCCGGCGAGCCCGCGCTGGCGCGGGACGCCGCCGCCCGCGTGCAAGGCCCGCTGGCCGCCCAGGCCGGCTTCCTCCTCGCCGCGCTGGGCGCCGCACCCCTGCCGGAGCGCGCGCCGGCGAGCTACGTCCGCGAGCTGTTCGACGCCTTCGCCCCCCGCTTCGACGCCGAGCTGGAAGGGGCCCTGGGCTACCGCACGCCGGCCCTCCTGGCCGCCATGATCCCGGACCTGACGCCCGGTCGCGTGCTGGACCTGGGCTGCGGCACCGGCCTCTCCGGCCTGGCGCTGCGACCCTTCGCCCAACGCCTGGAAGGCCTGGACCTCTCGCCCCGCATGCTGGCCCTGGCCCGCGCCCGCGACATCTATGCAAGCCTGCACGAGGCCGACCTGCTGGCCTTCCTGCCCCGCCACCCCGCCCGCTACGACCTGATCGCCGCCGCCGATGTGCTGAACTACCTGGGGGAGCTGACGCCGGCCTTCACCGCCATCGCTTGTGCCCTCAAGCCCGGGGGCACGGCACTCTTCAGCCTGGAGGCGGGGGAGGCGCCCGTGACCCTGGGGGAAGGGCTGCGCTTCCGCCACAACCCGGACCACGCCGTGGCCCTGGCCGAGAAAGCGGGACTGACGCTGGTGGCGCGGGAGGATGCGGTGCTGCGGCGGGAGAAGGGGCGGGACGTGCTGGGGGTGTTGATTCGGGCCCGCAGGTGAACCAGGGGGCTTTGCCCCCTGGACCCCCACGAGGAAACTCGTTTCCTCGACCTTCATCACAACCAAGCCTCTCGGACGTTGCGGGGGATGTGTTTGACCCCGCCGGCCAGGCGGTGGAGGCTTTTCAGGCCGCGGATGAACTCCAAGGCGGCGCCCTTGTCACGCCGCCAGCGGCTGATTCGCTGGGATACCGGCAGACGGCGAATGATTTGCGACAAATCCGGATCGGGCACCATGCAGGGCGGCCCCGGCAAGGCCCGCAGCAAATCCAGCCGCCGCGCCAGCGCAATCAAGGGAAGCCCGCGCATGCGAATGGCCCGCCGCGCCGCCCGGCAGATCAACCCCTCCATCTCCCGCAGCACCGACCCGGGCGGGGAGGCCGCCAGCGCCTGCAACAGACGCTCCCACAGCCCCGCATGCGTCAGCCGCTGGAAATGCCGCGCAACCGAACGGCCCTTGCCATAAGCCGCCGGCAATTCATGCCAAGCGCCCGCCGTCGCCGCCACGCGGAAAATCGCATCCATCCGCGCCCGCTGGTCACAGGGGCGGCCGCGCGCCGGCATGGGGAGGTAGATGGAGAGGATGGTCCACTGCTCGTCCGTCATCCGGTCATAGGGGACCAGAATCCAGGCCGGGCGGCGGGGGCGCGGGCCACGGGGATAGATGCGGGGTTCGCGGAGTTCAGGGGGGAGGAGGGGACGGGTGCGCATGGGAGTTTGTAGCGTGAGATAAAGAACAAAACAAGAACTTTGTCCTACTTACGTGGACCACCCCGCGATGGCATGTTTCGCCTTGCCGACCTTGACGATGCATTTATGCTGAAACTTGTCATAGGATCGGGGCTAGTAATGCGGGGATTTAGACTGCTTCGTGCTGCTGGGCACTTTGCGCGCTCTACTCATCAGCACCGATCCCCTGGTACGGCACTGGAGTACACCGCTCTTGAGGTCGAATTTGCTCCACCAACAGCGAGCCCTACCGAGTCGTGGGTATCGGTGGTTATTGGGCGCAATGGCGTCGGAAAAAGCCGATTGCTGGCTGGCATTGCAGAACTCTTCCATCGGTTGGATGGCGGCGGACACAGGCCGTCTCGTGAAACCACACCACTAATTGAGGTTGATTACTTAATTGATGGAAAAAAATGCCGGGCCGAATTGAACGAAAACGGCAGACTTGTGGTGCATGTGGACGAAACGGCAGGCGCCAGTAAAACCCCATTGCCACAAAAAGTTATAGCTCTTACAACCACTCCATTTGATAAATTCCGTATAGTTCCAATCTACAGTAATCCATTTGAATCAGATCACTCGATGGAGCCGGGCCTATATTCTTATTTGGGTCTGCGTGACCGGACTGGGAGGGCATCCACAACTGCCGCAATATTTCGAGCCTTGGAAGGCCTATTTGAGGCATCAAATTCAAGCCAGCAGAGAAAGCAAAAGATAGCTGAGGTTTTTGAATTTCTTGGATATACGCCGAGAATTGAAGTATTCTATCGGCGTAGCGCAATATCTAGCTTACTCGAAGGCGTCGCTGATGGGGTCAATTTAGAAAAAATTCTCCCTCCCTCGAAACTTAACTCACCATTTTTTGTTCGACTCCAATCAAATAAAGATGAGTATTATGCATTTCAAAGAGCTGCTCAAGAAATAATTGAGCGGATGGTTCAAGGCAGAATTTCTCTTCGCGCCGATTTCCTTCATGATTCGGAAGATGAGCAGCTTTTTAAGAAAATTCAGCCATTACGCAAGGCTGGCCTTCTACGTATGGCGGCAGTAGAAGTCGAGCGTCTGGCGGACGGCACGGTTCTTGATTTGCGGATGGCAAGTTCAGGAGAGCTCGGGATCGTAACAGGCTTCCTTGGACTTGCATCAGTTATTGAAGACAATAGTTTAATTTTTATTGACGAACCAGAAATTAGCCTACATCCCGAATGGCAGACAAATTATATTGAACTACTCACAAAAACATTTTCACATTTTACTGGATGTCACTTTGTTCTTGCAACGCACTCTCCTCTCATTTTGTCTGACGTTAATCCAGAGGCATCCAATATCGTATCTCTTGATCCTGAGCGAAGGAATGCGGAGAATTCGGATGCATATGCTGGAAAATCTTACGATTTTGTTCTAGCAACGGCGTTCAATGAGCCGGGAAACAATAATCTGTATCTTAAAGAAATAATTGTTAAGGCGCTCCGCTTAGTTGCTGACGGAAAAATTTCGACGCCAGAATTCAAGAAGTCGCTCACAATTCTTGTTGAAAATCTCCCTAAACTAAAACAAGAGAGCCCTGTCGCTAAATTAATTAGAGAAATTCAAGCAACACATGAAGTTGAGCGCAATTCGTGATCAACAAGCCATATGAATATTCTGAGGAAGAGAAGGTGCTTATTGATGCAATTAGCGCATCTTATGCGTCTCTATCTGGTGAAATTTGGCAGGATAGCCGCTTGGTTAGCTTAAGAGGAAAAATCAAAACTCACTACATCAAAGCCCAACGCACAATATGTTGCTATTGCCATAAAAATCTAATGAATACCAATAATCGTATCTGGGATCTAGATCACGTTGCCAGCAGAAAAGACCACCCGCACTTCATGTTTATGCCTCAAAATCTCGCCGCATCGTGCACGGAATGTAACATTAACAAATCCGGCAAGCAAGTTCTATTGAATAAAAGACGCAAAAAGTATCCCTCCGATTCAAAAGCCTTCAAAATTGTGCATCCTCATTTTGACACATATAGTGAACACATTTACGTGAATGGAATGGTTTATGTGCCAAAATCAAAAAAGGGGACTTTTACTATTCAGGCATGCGGCCTTCTGCGGTTCGCCGAGAGATATATTGACTGGGGTAATAAATTGTCTGACGATAGATTTGAAAAGGATGTTGAGAGAGTTTTTTCGGCCTCGATGATGTCCGAGCATGCTGTTACTGAAATAGTAAGTAAGCTGCAGCGCCCCTAAACCCGCCGCAACGGCACCCGAAACGCCAACACCGCCGCCACCCCCGTCATCACCGCCGCCCCCACAAACATCGCCTTGAACCCCGTCGCCAGCCCGCTCCCCATCACCGCCCGCTCCTCGGCGGGCAGCGAGGCCAGCGCCTCCCGCCCCCCGCGCATCGCGGCGGCAAAGCGTTCCGCCACCTCCGGGTCCGCCAGCGCGAAGCCCACGAAGATCAGCGCCCCCAGCACCGCCGTCCCCGCCGCCGCGCCCAGATTGCGCATAAACTGGACCGAGGCCGTGGCCACCCCCAGCCGGGCCGCCCCCGCCGCCACCTGCACCGTGGTCTGCACCGCCGGGAAGGTGCAGCCGAAGCCCAGGCTGGAGAGCGCCAGCAGCCAGGGCAGCCAGGCCAGCGGGATTTGCCCCGCGCCAAAGGCCAGCACGCACAGCGTCACCGTCGCCAGCACCAGCCCGATGGAGGGCAGCAGCATGTTCCGCCCCGTCCGCGCCAGGAATGTGCCCGAGGCCAGCGCCCCCAACCCGCCCCCCAGGCTCATCGGCAGCAGCATGGCGCCCACGGTCGCGATGGGCACGTCCCGCACCACGGTCAGATAGAGCGGCAGGAAGGAGATCAGCGAAACCATGGTGCCCGAGACGCAGGCCGCCAGCAGGTTGGTCCGCCAGATCACCGGGTCCGTCAGCACGGGCAGGGGCAGCAGCGGGTCCGGCACCACCCGCTCCACCCGCAGCAGCGCCCAGAGCGCCACGCCCCCCGCCACGCCAAACCCCAGCGCCACGCCGAAATCCGCGGCATTCATCCGCTGCGCGCGGTCCAGCATCAGCAGCAGCAGGGCCACGAACAGGGTGAACAGC
>JAIYDS010000018.1 GCA_027487385.1 Acetobacteraceae bacterium
GTGCTGATCACGGGTTTCTGAGCATGGCCGAATCCCCCCTGCTCAAGACCGAGGACGGGCAGGATGACAGCCAGCGCCGTCGCCGCTGGGTCTCGCCCCTGCTGCGGCGCATCCTGCTGGTGAATGCGCTGCCGCCCGCGCTTCTCGCCGCCGCCCTTCTCTACCTCGACCAATACCAGAACGGGTTGCTCGGCGCCGAGGTCGAGGCCATGCGCACCCAGGCGCGCATCTATGCGGGCGGCATCGCCGAGGCCGCGGTGCGCATCCAGGATGACCGCGCCGTGCTGGTGCCCGAGGTCGCGCGCCCACTGCTGCGGCGGCTCGTGGAACCCTCGCCCAACACCCAGGCGCGGCTGTTTGACACGGCGGGCCTCGTCGTCGCCGACAGCCGCGTGCGCGAGGCGGTGGGCGGCGCGGTGGTGACCGAGCCCCTGCCCGCCCCCGCGCCGCGCGGCGCGCTCTCCGATTCCGTCTCGGGCCTCTATGAGCGCGTGCTGGGCCTGCTGCCGCGCCAGGCGCTGAACCCCGTGGTGCTGGATACCACGCCCGATGCGCAAAGCTTCGACTGGCAGCCCGATCTCGGCCCCGAGCGCCAGGCGGAGCTGCGCCTCGCCTTGGAAGGCGGCGTCACCCCGTATATCCGCCGCACGCCCGATGGCCGCCTGCTGGTCAGCGTGGCCGAGCCCGCGCGGCGCGGCGCCCAGGCCGTGGGAATCGTGCTGCTGACGCGCGAGGCGCGGGAGGTGGATGCGCGCCTGTTCGAGATCCGCGCCAGCGTGCTGGGCCTCTTCGTGCTGGCCCTCATCCTCACCGTCGCGGTCTCGCTCTATCTGGCGCGCACCCTGGCCAATCCGATCCTGCAACTCGCCGGCGCCGCGGCCGAGATGCGGCAGGGCAAGGGCCGCAGCGGCAGCGTGCCCGAGCGGCTGCTGGAGCGGCAGGATGAGATCGGCATCCTGGCGCGCGACCTCCAGGCCGCCGCCCGCGCGCTCTGGGCGCGGATTGACGCGAATGAGCGCTTCGCCGCCGATGTGGCGCATGAGCTGAAGAACCCGCTGACCAGCGTGCGCAGCGCCATCGAGACGCTGCGCCGCGTGGAGGATCCGGCGCAGCAGAAGCGGCTGCTCGGCATCATCGCCAATGACGCGGTGCGGATGGACCGGCTGATCGGCGACATCGCGGATTCCTCGCGCGTGGATGCGGAACTCTCGCGCGCCGTGGCGGAGCCGGTGGATATCGGCCCGATCCTCGCCGTGCTGGTGGAGCTGCACAACACGACGCGCCAGCCGCGCGACCCAGAGATGGAGCTGGAAGCGCCGGAAAAGCTGGTGGCGATGGGCGTGGAGGATCGCCTGGTGCAGGTGCTGCGCAACCTGCTCGGCAACGCCGTCTCCTTCAGCCCCGATCACGGCCATGTCTGGCTGCGCGCGCGCGAGGCGGTGAGCGAGGTGGAGATCATCGTCGAGGATGAAGGGCCCGGCATCCCCGACGCCAAGCTCGAAGGCATCTTCGACCGCTTCTATTCCGAGCGCCCGCGCGGCGAGCGCTTCGGCCAGCATTCCGGGCTCGGCCTCTCGATTTCCAAGCAGATCATCGAGGGGTTGCGCGGCCGCATCAGCGCCGAGAATCGCCGCGATGCCGAGGGGAAGGTGCTGGGCGCCAGGTTCGTGGTGCGATTGCCGAAGGCATAGCCGCGCATGAAGGGCCGCCCGAGGCCCCCTGCGGGAGGCTGATCGAGGCGAGTTCCCACATGGGAGGGTGCAACCCCCCTGCGAGTGCGGGGCCCCTAGGGCAGCGTGCGGTTGAGTCAGGGAGTCGGAATCATGAATAAGATACTGATCTGGCAGAGTTTGCCTTGAATCAATGTGTGCTCCCCGGGCGCCTGTAGCATAGTGGGCGCTGTCGCTCCTGACCTTCGGGGCGTTCGACGGCCGTCCGGGAAGAGCCATGGGATCGCATGCGACATGAGGAAATTCTGCCTTCGGCCGGGCTTGCCCCGCCTGTCGAGGCATTCTCCCATGCATCCGCGCCGCGCGCTGCTCGCCGCCCCCCTGCTTCTGGCCGTGCCGGCGCGGGCGCAGGCGGTGGATGTGTCCCTGACCGACGTCGTGCGGCGCGGGGCGTTGCGGGTCAGCATCGGCTTCTGGGCCGCGGATTTCCTGCCGCAGCCAAATGAGGCCGCGCCACGCATGCATGACCGCTTCCATACGGGCATGGCGCAGATGATCGCGACGCGCCTGGGCGTGCGGCTGGAGGTGCAGGAGGCCGAGCAATCGGGCGATGGCGTGCGGCGGCTGCGGGATGGGGTGGCGGACCTCACGCTGGCGCCGCCCATCAGCCGCGGCATGCTGCGCCAGATCATGTTCTGCACGCCCCATATCGCCATGGACCTTGTTCTCCTGGCACGGGGCCAGCCAGACGGCTCCCGTCGGCGGCCAGGCCTGCCCGATCTTCGCATGGCCAGCCTCGCCGTCCTGGCGGCCACGCTGGTGGAGCGCAGCCCACCGGGCCGCCTGCCGCAAATCGAGACGGTCAGCGCCCCCTGGCCGCTGCTGCGCCGCCTGCTGGGGGGCGAGGTGGATGGCATCATCGTCACCAGCCTCATGGCGCGCGCCGCGATCCGGCGTTTCCCCGATGCCGGGCTGCGCGTCCAGGAGACGCTGCTGACCTGCGTGTTTGGCGGTGCCGTGGCCTATGGCGCGCATGATCTGCTGCGCGCGCTGAACGCCATCACGGATGAACTGGTGCAGGATGGCAGCCTGGATGCGCTTTTTCGCCGGGAAGCCGGCTTTCCCCTTCCCCACCCCGACGCGCATTGAGAGGCAGAATGCCCCACGAGACCCCCACCAGCCTGCCACGCCGCACGCTGCTCGGCGCAGGCCTCTCGCTCGGGCTCGCCGCACCCGCGCTGGGCCAGCTGCCCGGCTCGCAGACCGTCACCTTCATCGGCTGGAGCAACAGTGACGCGGTGCAGACCGCGATCCGCGAGCAGATCACGAGCTTCATGGCCGCCAGCGGACTGCGCGTGGCGCACCAGCATTTCCCCTGGAACAGCTACCGCACCGCCCTGCTCTCCCGCATGCTCGGCGAAGGCCCGGCCGATGTGATCTGGCTCTCCGACGCCTGGCTGCCCGAATTCGCCGAGGCCGGCTGGATCACGCCGATCAACGACATCGCGGCCCTGATGCGCTTCGAGGCCGACACCCGGGCCGCCTGCCTCGCGGGCATGAGCCATCGCGGCCAGCAATACGGGCTCGGCTATTACGCCGACAACATGGTCTTCCTCTACAATGCGCGCATCCTGGAGCGCGCCGGCTTCGCCGAACCCCCCAAGACATGGGAGGAGGTGGTGCACCAGGCCCAGGTGATCCGCCGGCGCGGCCTCTCGGCCCAGCCCCTGGCCATGCCCCTCGGCGCCACGCCTTGGCTCATCGAGATCATCTCCACCCTGGTCTTCAGCTTCGGCGGGTCCTTCGTGGATGCGGCGGGGGAGGCGGTGATGGCGCAGCGCCCCGAAACGCGCGCCGCCCTGGAATTCCTGGCGCACACGATCCTGCACGAGAGGCTGATCCCGGCCGATGCGGTGAACACCAGCGAGGATGACGCGCTGGAGGCCTTCGGCTGGGGGCAGCATGCCTTCGCCATCCTGCCGACCTACCGGATGCGCTTCCTCAACAATGCCGCGCGCTTCCGCGAGGCCGGGCAGTTCCGCGTCGCGCTGATGCCCAATGGCGGCGAGGCCACGGGGCATGACACCTGCGGCTGGGTGCGCATGTATGCGATGACCTCGGCCGCCGCGGCCAATATCGACCGGCTGCGCAACGCCACCGCCTTCATGGAGGCCTTTGGCGGGCGGGACGAGACGGGGGAATACCGCATGGCCAAGCGCCTGCTCTTCCACGCGGGCGTGCCCTTCTGCCCGACGCCGCTCTACCAGGACCCGGAGGTCATCGACTACATCACCGAATGGAGCCGGGCCGGCAACATGGTGCTGCGCCGGCAGATGGATTCCGTCCGCACCAAGGACACCATCGCGCCCTGGTTCGGCAATTGGCAGGCGCTGACCGATCCCATCTGGCAGGCCATCTGCCAGGGCACGCTCAGCCCGGAGACGGGGCTGCGCATGGCCAGCGAGGCCTGGGCCGGCCTGCGGCGCGCGCGGCGATGAGGCCCGCCTCGTCCATCGCCATGCCCCGCCGCCGGCTGCTGGCCGCCCTGCCCGGCCTGGCCGCCGCCCCGCCGGCCCGCGCCGCGCCGGATGGCTCACTGCGCCGGCTCCTGGATGCCGGGGTGATCCGCTTTGGCGTGCAGCTGGATGGGACGGCGGCCGCGACGGAGCACAGGAATGGCGAGCTCTGGGGCTATCTGCCGGAACTCGGGCGCCACATCGCCGAGGGGTTCGGCGTGCGGGCGGTGTTCCTGCCGGTGCCGCGCGGGGAGATGCTGGACCGGCTCAATGCCGGCCGCTTCGATCTTGGGCTGGGCGGGGCCATCGCCAGCCCCTGGGTGGCGATGACCGCGCTGCTGAGTGATCCCATCATGGAGTTCGAACTGGTCGCGCTCACCCCGCCGGAGGTGATGGCGCGCGGCATGGCCGATCTGCGGGAGCTCAGCGTGGGCGTGATGGAAGGGCGCTCCTTTGTCGAGGCGGTGCGCGAAGCGGGGCTGGAGGAACACCGCCTGGTCATCCAGCCCGGCTGGGAGAGCACGGCCGAGACGCTGGCCTGGGGTGGCCGCCAGGCGGCGATCGTGCCCGCGCATCATGTCTCGCAGATCCGGCGCGTGACGCCGCAGGTGGTGCAGCGCTTCTCGCTCGGCCAGTTCCTGCATTGCGCCCTGCTGCCGCTCGGCCACCATGACCTCCTGCGCGCGCTGAACGTGCTGCTCTTCCTGTTGCAACGGGAGGGCAAGCTTCCAGGGCTGCACCAGGCCTTCTTCGGCCGCGGCATGACCCAGCGGCGGACGCTGTGAGCGCCGGGCGGCGGGGCCTGCTGGCCCTGGCGGGGGGGCTGCTGCCGCTCGGCGCGGCGGCGACGCCCGTGAACATCCTGCGGCGCGTCCAGGACCAGGGGTTTCTGCGCGTCGGTGTCTGGCTGGGCGCCCCGCCCTGGGGCGGCTTCGACGCCGATGGTCGGCCCGATGGCTCGGAAATCGCCATCGCGCGGCTGCTCGCGCGGGACATGAACCTGCGGCTGCGCCTGGTGCCCCTGCGGCCGGAGGAGCGCGTGCCCGCCCTGCTGGCGGATCGCTGCGACGTGCTGGCGGCGGCGCTGCCCATGATCGGCGCCACGCTCGGCCGCGTCGCCTTCACCGCGCCCTATGGCCGGGTGACGGCGGTCTTCGCCGCGCGCTCCGATGTGAAGATCACCACGCTGGCGGATCTGGCGGGCAAGCGCGTCGCCATGTCGGCCGGCACCTTCGCGGCGGAGATCGCCCATGCCCAGCTGCCGCCCGGCGCCACCGCGCTGTTCACGCCCGGGATCGCGCAGACCATCGAGTCGCTGCTGCTGGGCGAGGCGGATGTGGCCGTCACCTATGAGTGGCAGCTGCGGGACCTGCAGCTGGCGCGGGCCGATCTCGATATCCAGCCGCAGCTCATCCTCCGCTCCTGGAGCTATGGGCTGGCCGCACCGCTGGGGCAGCTCGACCTGCTGCGCTTCCTGAACGTCTTCCTCTTCCTGCGCGGCGCGGATGGCTCCCTGGCCGAGATCTACGCCCGGTATTTCACGGCCCCGCTGCCCGAAGGGCTGCGCTTCCGCTGAACCGCCGCGGCCGCGGATCTTGCATCCGGGGCCGCAACGCGCCATAACCGGGGTCTTCCAAACCAACTTCATCAAGAGGTGGGTGGCCTTCCGGGGCCGCCCTCTTGGCATTTCCCCCCTGGGTATTTCCACTCTGAGCATTCGACAGGCCGGCATTTGACCATCGAGAGACCACGCCACGAAGGGCTCGACGCCCGCATCGCCGATCTGGTGGCCCCCACCATCGAGCACATGGGCTATGAACTCGTGCGCGTGCAGGTGAGCGGCAAGGAAAAGCCGGTCGTGCAGATCATGGCGGACCGCGCGGATGGCACCGCCTTCACCGTCGAGGATTGCACCGAGATCAGCCACGCCGTGGGCGCCGTGCTGGACGTGGCGGACCCGATCAAGGCGGAGTGGATGCTCGAGATCTCCTCGCCCGGCATTGACCGGCCGCTGACCCGCGCGAAGGACTGGAACAACTTCGCCGGCCATGTGGCGACGGTGGAGATGCTGATCCCGATCGACGGCCGCAAGCGGTTTCGCGGCGTCGTGCTCGGCGCCGATGCGGAATTCGGCCGGCTTCGGCTGGATGAAGGCCCCGAGGTCGCGCTGCCGCGCGAACAGATGCGCCGCGCCAAGCTGGTGCTCACCGATGAATTGATCGCCGCCACCGCGGCGCAAATCAAGGCCGCGACAGCGGCGGAACAAGGGAACTGAATCATGGCCCTGGATGTTGCGATCCCCCGTCCCGAATTCCTGCAGGTGGCCGAGGCCGTCGCCCGCGAGAAGATGATCGAGAAGGAGGAGGTGCTCGAGGCGATGGAACTCGCCATGGGCAAGGCCGGCCGGCAGACCTATGGCATCAACAAGGACATCCGCGCCGAGATCGACCGCAAGACCGGCGCCGTGAAGCTCTCCCGCTGGA